>NZ_CDWWXA010000001.1:0-7492 GCF_977971845.1 Frankia sp. CeCAU1
GTTGGGGCCTGAGCTGGGTCCGGCGGGGACGGGATCGCGTCGCGGGCCGCCTCGCCTGCGGGGCCGGGACCCTCCCCGTCGGGAGCTGAGGCGCCCCACCCCGGCCCGGACACCGCCCGAGATATCAGGCAACACCCCGCTCGATATATTTGCGTAGCTGCAGGGATACTATTCTCGAATGTTCCCGTCAGTGCGCCGAAATCCGCGCGAGACGACCGCTCCAGCTGTCGGCCCCACGACTGATCCGCGCGCCTGGCCGTTCCATCATGAGGCCGCCGGGACGCTCGGCCCAACACCACAGCGCCATTGTGTCGGGAGGTCGACATGCCTTTGGTGACTCTGGAAGGCGTCGGGAAGTCGTTCGGCGACAACCGGGTCCTGACCGACGTCGACCTGTCCGTCGAGGCGGGCGAGGTCGTCATCATCATCGGGCCCTCGGGGTCGGGGAAGTCGACCCTGTGCCGCTGCGTCAACCGGTTGGAAACGATCGACGAGGGCCGGATCCTCTTCGAGGGCCGCCCCCTGCCCACGGAGGGCCGTGAGCTCGCCCGGATGCGATCACGGGTTGGAATGGTGTTCCAATCGTTCAACCTCTTCGCGCACAAGACGGTGCTCGAGAACGTCACCCTGGGGCCGGTCAAGGTCCTGGGACACAACCGCTTGCAGGCCCGCGCCCGGGCCCAGGAACTACTGGAACGCGTGGGGATCGCCGACAAGGCGGACCAGTTGCCCCGCCAGCTCTCCGGCGGCCAGCAGCAGCGCGCCGCCATCGCCAGGGCGCTGGCGATGGATCCCGTGCTCATGCTCTTCGACGAACCGACCTCGGCACTCGACCCAGAGATGATCTCCGAGGTGCTGGACGTGATGAGGTCGCTGGCCACCAGCGGCATGACCATGATCGTCGTTACCCACGAAATGGGATTCGCGCGTTCCGCCGCGGACCGGGTGGCCTTCATGGCGGACGGTCGCATCCTCGAGATCGCCCCGCCAGAGAGTTTCTTCGCCGCGCCGCGGACCGAGCGCGCCCGGGACTTCCTGGCCCGGGTCCTGCAGCACTGAACCTCCACCGACCCGACCCGACCCGACCCGGTCGCGCCCACCGCCCACCGCGCCGCCGGCACCCGGAGACACACCAGAGGCACGCACCACCAGCAGCAGGCACGCACCACCAGAGGGACGCAGTTCCTCAGGGGGGGACACACACCACCCGACGCCAGATCACCTGCTCCGGACCCGCGGTCCGGAGCACTGCGAGAGGATCGGTCATGCGTACACCGTTCAGCCGGACGCGACGCCCCGCCGCCGGGCATCCCAACGGGAGCTCCGGCGGGATGTCACGCGAACGCCGCCGCAGGCGCGGCGGCGCGCTCCTCGCCGGCGCGACGCTGCTCGCCGCCCTCGGACTGAGTGCCTGTGGGAGCAGCGGCGATGACACCTCGACACCCACCCCCTCGGTGACCTTCACCGCCGGCACCACCATGGCCCGGTTGCACGACGCCGGAAAGATCACCATCGGGACGAAGTTCGACCAGAACCTGTTCGGGCTGAAGAACCTCAGCGGCCAGCCCGAGGGCTTCGACGTCGAGATCTCGAAGATCGTCACGGATGCCCTGGGCATCCCGCGCGACAAGGTCTCCTACGTGGAGACAGTGTCGGCCAACCGTGAACCCTTCATCCAGCAGGGCCGGGTCGACCTCGTGGTGGCCACCTACACAATCAACGACAAACGAAAGAAGGTCGTCGACTTCGCGGGGCCGTACTACGTCTCCGGCCAGTCCATCATGGTCGCGAAGAACAACACCGACATCACCGGCAAGGACACCCTTGCCGGCAAGAAGGTGTGCTCGGTCAGCGGATCCACGCCGGCCGAGAACATCCGCCGGGTGGCGCCCACCGCCCAGCTCGTGCTGTTCGATGTGTACAGCAAGTGCGCCGACGCGTTGAAGAACGGCCAGGTCGACGCGGTCACCACGGACAAGGGCATCCTGCTGGGTCTCGTCGACAAGGACCCTGACGCCTTCAAGGTGGTGGGTGGCACCTTCACGAAGGAGCCCTACGGCATCGGCCTCAAGAAGGGTGACGACGCGTTCCGGAACTTCATCAACGACACGCTCGAGGCCGCTTACAAGGACGGGCGCTGGGAGAAGGCGTACACCTCGACCCTCGGCAAGGTGGAGCCGACCGTGCCCACTCCCCCGGCCGTCGACCGGTACACGTCCTGATCCGCTCCGCGGGTCGAGGGCCGTTGAGCGGCGGCCGTTGACCGGTAGCAGGTGATCGATATCAGGTGACCGGCACCGGCTGAACGGCATCCGCCGATCATCGCTCGGGGCACGACCGGTCGGCCTCACCCGCGCCGACCGGTCGTCCACCCGCCACCGCATGAGGGAGGACAACGATCGACGCCGTCATCGACAACCTCGACATCTTCGCCGAGGGCTTCCGCCGGACGGTCGGGCTAAGCCTGTTCGCGTCCGTGGCGGCGCTGATCCTCGGTACCGTCCTCGCGGCGATGCGGGTCTCCCCCGTGCCCCCGCTGCGCTGGACCGGCACCGCCTACGTGCAGACGGTCCGCAACACCCCGCTGACCGTCGTGTTCTTCTTCGTGGTGTTCGTCCTGCCACAGCTGGACATCGTCTTCTCGTATTTCACGTTCGCGGTGGTCGCGCTCTCGATTTATCACGCCGCGCTGGTCTGCGAGGCGGTGCGTTCCGGGATCAATGGGATCGAGCTCGGTCAGGCCGAAGCGGCTCGTGCGCTGGGCCTGACCTTCTCCCAGACACTACGAATGATCATTCTTCCGCAGGCGTTCCGCAACGTGCTGCAACCGCTGGGCAGCGTGGTGAGCGCGCTGATCCGCAACACCTCGATCGCCGCGGCGTTCGGCGTCCAAGAGCTGACCGGCATGGTCCAACGGCTCACGACCGCCAATCCGGACGCGGTGATCGCCGTGCTGCTCGGCGGCGTGGTGGCATACTTGATCCTCACCGTGGTGCTGGCAGCCGGGCTGTCCCTGGCCGAACGACGGGTGGCGAGGGCGCAATGAGCGCCGAGATCATCCTGGCCGATCCACCGGGTCCGCGTGGTCGGCGCCGCATCCTGCTCGCGAGCGTGGTGGCCGCCGCTGTCCTCGTCGGGCTGGTCACGCTGGCGGTGCTCCGCCTCGCCGACTCTGGCCAGCTCGACGGCAAGCGCTGGAGTGTCTTCGTCGATCAGCCGGCGCTGCGCACCCTGCTGTGGAACGGGCTGCTCGACACGCTGCGCGCCGCGCTGACCGCGATGCTGTTCGCCTCGGCGGTGGGGACCCTGCTTGCCCTGGCCCGGCTGTCCCGGCGCCGGGCGGTACGCATCCCGGCCACGCTGCTGGTGGAGCTGTTCCGCAGCCTGCCCGTCCTGATGCTCATCCTGTTCGCCTACCTCGGTCTGCCGGCGCTCGGCTGGCGGCTCTCGGCGTTCTGGGCCCTGGTCATCGGGCTGACCGCCTACAACGGGGCGGTGCTCAGCGAGATCTTCCGCGCCGGGATCCAGTCGGTCGACCGGGGGCAGACGGAGGCCGCGGCGGCGGCCGGGCTGCGGCCGGTCCAGATCTTCCGCCTCATCCAGTTTCCCCAGGCGATCCGGCGGATGAGCCCGACGCTGGTGAGCCAGCTGGTGACGTTGCTCAAGGACACCTCGCTGGGCTACGTCATCGCCTACAGCGAGCTGCTGCGGTCGGGGCGCGGGGCGGTCGAGTATCTGGGCAGCAGGTACGCCCTGCCCATTTACACCTTCATGGCGGTGATGTACATCGTCACCAACGGGCTGCTGTCGCTGCTGGCCCGATGGCTGGACCGCCGTCAGGACCGCCGCCTCGGCGGCCGCGTCCCGGCTCAGCGGGCGGTGCCCACCGCACGGGTCTCGCGCACGACGGTCACCCGGATCTGACCCGGATAGGTGAGCTCCTCCTCGATCTGCCTGGCGACGTCCCGGGCGAGCAGATGGGCGGCGAGATCGTCGATCTCCTCGGGCACTACCATGACACGCACCTCCCGGCCGGCCTGCATGGCGAACACCTTGTCGACACCCGGACGGTCACCGGCGATCTGCTCGATGCGCTCGAGCCGTTTCACATACGACTCCAGGCTGTCGCGGCGGGCGCCAGGCCGGCCACCGGAGATCTGGTCGGCGGCCTGGGTCAGCACCGCGCAGATCGAGCGGGGTGCGACCTCGTTGTGATGGGCCTCGATCGCGTGCACGACCTCCTCGTCCTCACCGTAGCGACGGGCCACATCCGCCCCGATCAACGCGTGAGAGCCCTCGATCTCGTGGGTGAGCGCCTTGCCGAGGTCGTGCAGCAGAGCCGCTCGTTTCGCGAGTGGAAGCGGCATGCGCAGCTCGGCGGCCATGATTCCGGCGAGGTGGGCGCTTTCGATCAGGTGCGCGAGCACGTTCTGGCCGTAGCTGGTTCGGTAACGCAACTGGCCCAGCAGGTTAACCAGCTCGGGGTGCATCTCGGAGATGCCGGTCTCGAGCAGGGCGTCCTCGCCCGCCCGCACGCACCGCTCGGCCACCTCGATCTGGGCGCGGGCGTACTCCTCCTCGATGCGGTGCGGATGGATCCGGCCGTCGGACACCAGAGCCGCCAGCGTGATGCGACCGACCTCGCGACGCACCGGATCGAAGCAGCTCAGCAGCACCGCCTCGGGCGTGTCGTCGATGAGCACGTTGACCCCGGTGACGGACTCGAAAGCCCGGATGTTGCGCCCCTCCCGCCCGATGATCCTGCCCTTCATCTCATCGCCGGGAAGATGCAGGACCGTCACGACGGCCTCGGTGGTCTGGTCGGACGCGACCCGTTGGATGGCGGTGGTCACGATCCTGCGGGCGCGTTCCTCACCCTCCTCCTCGGCCCGGGCCTCGATCTCGCGGACCGTCAGCGCCGCCTCCCGCCGGGCCTCCTGCTCGATGACGGCGATCAGCTCTCCCCTGGCCTGCCCGGCGGTGAGCCCGGCCACCTGCTCCAGCGCGGCATGACGGGCACGTTCGAGGTCGGCCACCTCGGCTGTCCGACGGGTCAGGTCGTTCTCCCGGTCGAGCAGATCGCGGTCGCGGTCCGCCAGCCGGCGACCATGATCGTCGAGGCTGGCCATCCGGTCCTCGACGCGCTGTTCCCGGGCGGCTATCGCAGCCTCCCGGCTCTGTAGTTCCGTCCGCCAGGCCTGCTGCTCACCGTCGAACGCCACCCGAGCCGCGGTGATCTCGGTCCGGGCGGCCTCCTGCTCGACGCGGACGGACTCTCTCGCCGCGGCCTGGACCCGCGAGGTTTCGACCGCCGCCTCGGCGAGCATCCGCTCGCGCAGTAGGGCGACATCCTCCTCGCCGCGCCGCCGGATCTCGGCGGCATCCCGCTCAGCCCGCGCCAACCGTTCCGCCGCCTCCCGTTCGGCTCGGGCCACAATCTGCGCCGCCTCCTCCGCGCTACCACCATGAGCCGCGCGGAGGCCGCCGTCAGAGCGACCGGCGGTCACGGCCGAACCCCCGGTCCGCGCGGCGGTGCCGTCCCGATCGGCGGGTGAGTCGGCGTCCGTCGTGGCCGGAGCACCGGAACCCTCCCGGAGGGCGGGCAGGACGCGGACCGTCGGCTCCTCGTCAAAGTCCGCCGGACCCGTCACGTCCGCCGGACCCGTCACGTCCCCGGCGCCCCGGGCGGCCGGGGTTCGGGGCACCACCGGAGCGGGGGCGGGTATCTTGTCGACCCGGGTCGCCCGGACCAACCGCGCCACGGCGAGGATCAGAACGCTCAGGACGACAAGTACGAGTGACAACAGGACGACGAGGACGCCCTCCATCGCTGCTCCCTCCGCTTCCGTCGGACCCGCACAGGCGGGCTGGAGCGGCGAAGGACCCTCGTCTCGGCACGATCACAGCCGTAGAGGGGCAGCACGCGGATTACGCCATTGCGATATGGAGCCCGGACGGCCTCCCGAACCGGCCAATCCAACGTCAACCGGCCGGCGGGCATAGCGCCTTCGAGCACCCACGCGCAGCGGCTGCCTCCGTGTGAGTTGGACGAGCTATCAAGACCGCGTCGCCGCGGGAGTCCTGTCACCTTTCAAGAAAGACTAGGTCTCGCACAATCCCTGGTCAAGAAATAAGGGCACATTGACGACCAAGACTCAATCTCCCCACCACTCACACCGAGCCGTCGTCTTCGCCGCCATCGACCACCCAGCCCATCCGACCTCCGTCGGCGAGCCCCTGAGCGACCTGCTCGCTCACGACCCGGACCGCCAGTTCGACCGGATAGCCCTTTCGGGTCAGCATGGCGAGAAGCCTTCGGGTACGAACCTGCTCGGGCAGGCGGTCCATCGACCGCAGCCGACGAAGGACGAGCTCGCGGGCGCTCTCCTCCTCGTCGTCCGCTCCGACCACCGCCATGGCGGCCTCGACGGTCTCCGGATCTACTCCCCGCTTACGCAGCTCTGTGGCCAGGGCCTGCCTACCCAGCCCACGACGGGCCCGGGCGGAGGAGACGAAGGCGGCAGCGAAGGCCTCGTCGTCGATTAGACCGACGGCGGCCAACCGGTCGAGGACCACAGCGACGATCTCATCGGTGACCCCCCGTCGCCGCATGGTCGCCGCAAGCTCCGCTCGGCTCCTCGCTCTGGTCGCCAGCTGATGCAGACAGATCTCCCGCGCGACCGAGATCGGATCATTCGGCCGCGGCCCCCCGTCCACCACGACCGCCGTCCGGGCGAACGACGGACCGGCGGCGGCATTCCCCGGATCTGCTCCTGCCATCGGTTACAGATCGACCGGAACGGGCACCACGGCATCGGATTCGAGACTGGGCAGGATGCCGAGCTTCTCCTTGATCTTCTTTTCGATCTCGTTGGCCAGATCGGGGTTGTCCCGCAGAAACGACCGGGCGTTCTCCTTGCCCTGGCCGAGCTGATCGCCGTCGTAGGTGTACCAGGCACCGGACTTACGAATAATGCCGTGCTCGACACCCATGTCGATCAGGGAACCCTCCCGACTGATACCGCCTCCGTAGACGATGTCGAATTCGGCGGTCCGAAACGGCGGCGCCACCTTGTTCTTCACCACCTTGACGCGGGTCCGGTTACCCACGGCCTCCGTGCCGTCCTTGAGGGTTTCGATACGACGGACATCGAGGCGCACCGACGCATAGAACTTCAGTGCCTTACCACCGGTCGTGGTCTCCGGGGAGCCGAACATCACCCCAATCTTCTCGCGCAACTGGTTGATGAAGATCGCGGTCGTGCCGGAGTTCGCCAGCGCCGCGGTCATCTTGCGCAGGGCCTGGGACATCAGGCGGGCCTGGAGGCCGACGTGGCTGTCCCCCATCTCGCCCTCGATCTCGGCCCTCGGGACCAGCGCGGCCACCGAGTCGATGACAATGATGTCCAGCGCGCCAGACCGGACGAGCATGTCCGCGATCTCCAACGCCTGCTCGCCGGTATCCGGCTGGGAGACCAGCAGACCGTCGGTG
>NZ_CDWWXA010000001.1:8044-57197 GCF_977971845.1 Frankia sp. CeCAU1
TGAACGCCGCGATACCACCGGCCGCCTGCGCGTTCGCCACCGCGTGCAGGGCGACGGTCGTCTTCCCGGACGACTCCGGGCCGTAGATCTCAATGATGCGCCCCCGCGGCAGCCCGCCGATGCCGAGCGCGACATCCAGAGCAATCGAACCGGTGGGGATGGCCTGGACCGGCGGCCTGGTGTCGTCCCCCAACCGCATGACCGATCCCTTGCCGAACTGCTTGTCGATCTGCGCCAAGGCGTTATCCAACGCCTTCTCACGGTCGAGTCCTGCCATTGGAGTTACTCCATGCTGAGGTCGTCGAGTCTTGGCCACGAGGATGACGTTAGGCCGTGGGTCCGACAGTTTCGAGAGTCGAGGATGATCTGTGGACAAGTAGCCGCACGTGACGACTCTAGACGAACATGCGTTCGATGACCCGACGACGCGCCGGACGCTGGCTCAGCGCTCCCGCGCCGGCACGTCGAACTCCTCGCACACGGCCCGCCAGACGGTCTTGGCATCGTCACCACGGGCCAGGGCCACCTCGACCGTCGCGCCACCGAGACCGGGCAGCACATGATCACGCGCAAACGACTCCGCGTACGCGGAACCGAACCGTGTGTTCATCTTCGCCCAGAACTCGGTCAACCGCACTTCGCCAGTGTGCACCGTCCGGACGGGACGGGACCACCCAAGGGGGTCCTGGTCGGGGATCCCCACCGGGGGTCCCCGGTGGGGATCCCCGGTGGCGGGAAGCACGACCGGGTCGAGGCCGGGCCCCACGGCGGGCCCGGCATGAACCACACCGGCGGAAGGTTGTCGGTCCCTCGACGCAGACTGGTCAACGTGCCCAGCTTCGCTTCCCCCGATCCACCGGATCCGCTCACGGCGTTCTCCGCCCCGACCCGGAGCTGGTTCGGCGCGGCCTTCACCGCCGCGACCCCCGCCCAGCGGGGCGCGTGGGAGGCGATTCGCACCGGCGGCAACGCGCTGGTCGTCGCACCCACGGGTTCGGGGAAGACGCTGGCCGCCTTCCTGTGGTCGCTGGACACCCTGGCCCGCTCGGCGCCGCCGGCCGAGCCCACCCGGCGCTGCCGGGTGCTGTACGTCAGCCCACTCAAGGCGCTGGCCGTCGACGTCGAGCGGAACCTGCGGGCACCGCTCGCGGGGATACGCTCCGCCGCGCAACGGCTCGGTCTGCCCCAGCCGGACGTGACCGTGGGTCTGCGGTCGGGCGACACCCCCGCCGCCGAACGACGCGGTTTCGGCACCCGGCCCCCCGACGTCCTGATCACCACCCCGGAGTCGCTCTTCCTCATCCTCACCAGTGCCGCGCGGGAGTCGCTGCGCGGCGTCCGGACAGTGATCGTCGACGAGGTCCACGCGGTGGCGGGCACCAAGCGCGGCGCCCACCTCACGCTGAGCCTGGAGCGTCTGGACGCTCTGCTGGACACCCCGGCCCAGCGGATCGGCCTGTCCGCCACGGTGCGGCCGGTCGAGGAGGTCGCCCGATTCCTGGGCGGAACGGCCCCGGTGGCGGTAGTCCGCCCGCCCGCGGCCAAGACCCTCCAGATCGACGTCGTGGTGCCGGTCGAGGACATGACCCAGCTCGGCGGACAGCTCCTCGACGGGTCCCCGGACGGCTCGGCGGCCTCCGCCCCGCACCGAGCGTCGATCTGGCCGGCGGTCGAGCAGCGTGTCCTCGACTTGGTGTTGGCTCATTCCGCCAGCATCGTCTTCGCCAACTCGCGCCGGCTCGCGGAGCGGCTCTGCGCCCGGCTGAACGAGCTGTACGCCGAGCGGCTCGCCGCGGCCACCGCCGCGGACGAATCCGTGGCCGGGGACGGGCCGGGGGAAGCCGGCCGGACGTCCCCCGCGGCGTTGATGGGCGCCTCGGGCCAAGGCGGCGGCACGGCGGGCTGGCCGGAGATCGCGCGGGCCCACCACGGCAGCGTGAGCCGCGAGCAACGGGCCGGAATCGAGGAGGATCTCAAGGCTGGCCGGCTGCCCGCGGTCGTCGCGACCTCCAGCCTGGAACTCGGCATCGACATGGGAGCCGTCGACCTGGTCGTGCAGATCGGGTCCCCGCCGAGTGTCGCCGCCGGGATGCAGCGCACCGGCCGCGCGGGCCACCAGGTCGGCGCCGCCAGTCGCGGCGTCATCATCCCGAAGCATCGCAGCGACCTGCTCGAATGTGCCGTGGTCGCCGAGCGGATGCGCTCGGGGGCGATCGAGCGGCTGCGGTACCCGCGCAACCCCCTCGACGTGCTGGCGCAGCAGATCGTGGCAATGACGGCGATGGAGGACTGGCACGTTGACGAGCTCGGCGCGCTGGTCCGGCGCACCGCGACGTTCGCGACGCTGCCAACCTCCGCCTTCGAGGCGGTCCTGGACATGCTCGCCGGCCGCTACCCCTCCGGCACGTTCACCGAGCTGCGCCCCCGCATCACCTGGGACCGCGTCACCGGGATCCTCACCGCCCGCCCGGGCGCCCAGCGGCTCGCCGTGACCAGCGGAGGCACCATTCCCGACCGGGGCATGTTCGGCGTCTTCCTCGTCGGGGAGCGCTCCAGCCGGGTCGGGGAACTCGACGAGGAGATGGTCTACGAGTCGCGGGTCGGCGACGTGGTGCTCCTCGGCTCATCCAGCTGGCGCATCGAGGAGATCACCGCCGACCGGGTCCTGGTGACGCCGGCTCCGGGACGGCCCGGCCGGCTCCCCTTCTGGCATGGCGACGCCCCAGGCCGACCCGCCGAACTCGGCCGCGCGCTCGGCGCGTTCCTGCGCGAGATCACCAGGTTGCCAGCGCAGGCGGCGGCCGACCGCGTCCGGGCCGCCGGCCTCGACGATCGGGCCACCGCCAACCTGCTGCGCTACCTCGACGAGCAGAAGGCGGCCGTCGGCCGTCTCGGTGACGATCGGACGATCGTCGTGGAGCGTTTCCGGGACGAGATCGGCGACTGGCGACTGGCGGTGCACTCCCCGTTCGGTGCTCCGGTGAACGCGCCCTGGGCGCTCGCCCTGGGCGCCCGGCTGCGCGAGCGGTACGGGGTCGACGTCCAGATCATGCACACCGACGACGGCATCGTCGCCCGGATCCCGGACGCCGCCGAGCCGCCCGGCGCCGATCTCGCGCTGTTCGAGCCGGACGAGATCGACGCGATCGTACGGGCGGAGATCGGGAGCAGCGCCCTGTTCGCCAGCCGGTTCCGCGAGTGTGCCGGGCGGGCCCTGCTGCTGCCCCGCCGGACCCCGGGGCGGCGGACCCCGCTGTGGCAGCAGCGCCAGCGCAGCGCAGCGCTGCTGTCCGTCGCCGCGACGTTCGCCAGCTTCCCCGTCGTGCTGGAGACCATGCGAGAGTGCCTGCAGGACGTGTTCGACGTTCCGGCGCTCGCGGAGCTGATGCGCGAGGTGTCGGCCCGCACGCTGCGGGTGGTGGAGGTGGAGACGCCGTCCCCGTCTCCGTTCGCCTCCGCCCTGCTGTTCGGCTACGTCGCCGCCTTCATGTACGACGGGGACGTACCGCTGGCCGAACGCCGGGCTCAGGTGCTGTCGCTGGACAGCTCCTTGCTGGCCGAGCTCCTCGGCGAGGCGGACCTGCGGGAGCTGATCGATCCAGCGGCGCTCGCGCAGGTCGCCGCCCAGCTCACGCGGCTCGCCCCGGACCGCCACGCCCGCGATGTCGAGGGAGTGGCCGACCTGCTGCGAATGCTCGGTGACCTCACGACCGAGGAGGCGGTCGCCCGGGGTGCCACCCCGGGCTGGCTCGCCGAGCTCGAACAGACCCGCCGGGCCCTGCGGGTCCGTATCGCCGGCGAGGAGCGGTGGGTCGCGATCGAGGACGCCGGCCGGCTGCGCGACGCCCTGGGCGTACCGCTACCGGTGGGAGTTCCCGACGCCTTCACCGAACCGGTGCGTGACCCTCTCGGAGACCTGATCTCCCGCTATGCCCGTACCCACGGACCGTTCGACACCGAGGAACCGGCCGCCCGGCTGGGGCTGGGCACGGCGGTGGTCGCCGGTGTCCTGGACGGGCTGGTCCGCAGCGGCCGCCTCGTCCGCGGTGAGCTGCATCCCGACCGCGGCGGTGAGCAGTGGTGCGACGCGGGCGTGCTGCGGGCGCTGCGACGACGCAGCCTGGCCGCCCTGCGCAAGGAGGTCGAGGCGGTGCCGCCCCGGGCCCTCGGTGCCTTCCTGCCGGCCTGGCAGTCGGTCACCAGCGGACGTGGCCGGGGGGTGGACGGTGTGCTGCGCGCCGTCGAGCAGCTGCAGGGCGCGCTGATCCCGGCAAGCGCGTGGGAACAGCTCGTTCTCCCGGCCCGCGTCGCCGACTACTCACCGACGATGCTCGACGAGCTGTGCTCCGCCGGCGAGGTGCACTGGGCTGGCGCCGGCGGGCTGCCCGGGGACGACGGCTGGTTGACCCTGGTCCTCGCCGACACCGCGCCCCTGCTGCTGCCTCCGCCCGACCCGGAGATCGCCTCGGGTCCGCTGCACACCGCGATTCTCGACGCGCTCACCGGCGGGGCGGCCCTGTTCTTCCGGGCGCTGTCCGACCGGATGGGCTCGCTCGACGACACGGCGCTCGCCACCGCGCTCTGGGATCTCGTCTGGGCGGGGCGGGTAACCAACGACACCCTCGCCCCGCTGCGTGCCCTGCTGGGTTCCGCCGGCCGTCCGTACCGTGCCCCCCGTCCCCGGGCGGCACGGTACGGACGGCCGGCGATGCCGCGGCGGGCCGGCCCCCCGACGGCCGCCGGCCGCTGGTCGTTGCTGCCCGAGCGGGACACCGACCCGACCCGGCGCGCCCACGCGCTGGCCGAGGCGCTGCTCGAGCGCCACGGCATCGTCACCCGCGGCGCGGTGACCAGCGAGCGGCACCCGGGCGGGTTCGCCGGGGTCTACCGGGTCCTCAGCGCCTTCGAGGACGCCGGCCGCGCCCGCCGGGGCTACTTCGTCGAGTCCCTGGGCGCGGCCCAGTTCGCCGTCCCGGGAGCGGTCGATCGGCTGCGCTCCATCGCCGCGGCACAGCGGGACGCCGAGGCGGCCCCGGCCTGGGCGCAGCCGGCGGCCGGCCCACCGAGCTCATCGTCCGCGCAGGCCGTCGTCCTGGCCGCGGCCGATCCGGCCAACCCGTTCGGTGCCGCGCTGCCCTGGCCGACCCGACCGGGGGATGACGCGGACGGCGCCGCCGGCCACCGGCCGGGGCGCAAGGCGGGCGCGACGGTCGTCATCATCGACGGGGAACTCATCCTCTACGTGGAACGCGGGGGCCGTTCCCTGCTGTCATGGACCGAGGACGACCATCGGGTGGCCCCGGCGGTGGAGGCGTTGGCCCGCGCCGTGCGGGACGGCCTGCTCGGCAGGCTCACGGTGGAGAAGGCGGACGGCCAGACGATCGTCGGCAGCACCCTGGGTGCCGCCCTGGAGCGCGCCGGTTTCCACCCGACCCCGCGGGGCCTGCGGCTGCGGAGCATCAGTTCCGAGAGCATCAGTTCCGAGAGAAGGAAATAAGACGGGCACGTCCGCGGGTGAACGCTCCCTCGGCCGCCTTGAGACTGATCTCCAGATCCGCGGCCGCCTCCCGGGTACTCTTCCCGGCCGCCCGAGCCATGATCACCTCACGCTCCCGGCCCTGCAGTCCCCCGGCCCGGGCCAGCAGCCAGCGGGCTTCCGCACGGTCACAGACGGCGTCGTCCGGGGCCGGCTCCCACGGCTGCAGATAGCCGCGCACGACCGCCCGCTCCGCACGCTGACGAGCTCTATGGTGATCAACGCAGAGACGTAGCACCGTCGTCGTCAGAAACTGTCCGACCCGGCTCGCGTCGAGATCCCGAAATCCGGCGGCGCGGATGAATGCCTCGTGTACGCAGTCCTCCGCGTCGGCCTTGCTCGGCAACCGCCTACGGGCTATGTGGATGAGCCGATCACGGTGCGGGAGCATCAGCGACCAGCGCTGCTGGCTGTATGGCCGGTCCAGCTCGACCACGGGCGCAGCGGATACAAAATCAACCGAGGGCGTGTCCCCGGCAGGGCATGTCACGGTTTGCTCCACCTGTCATGCTCAGACCGCGCCACCCCCCAGCACGATCGCCTACCTTCCCGGAGCGCGCCAGCACCGAGAACCGCGATGTGCCTTGGTCAGTTGGACCCGCTGCTTGCCAGAACAGCGGACTAGGACAAGGCGGACATTACCATCCGCTCCCGGGTAGGCCAGCAGCGGCATATCCCGGTGGGCGACGTACCCGCCCGATCGATACGCACCGTGTTATCGCCTGGCCGTGACCCGAGCTTATCGCGAGCCGCATTGGCGCCATCAACCGGTCAGTACACCGCCAAAACGGGCGAGATAATGACGTTCTGCTTCGTAAGCTCTTATGGAGCCACTCGCCCACGGTCACTGTGGGTACACGAAGGAACTGGGCGGAACGTCTCGACGACCTACCCGATGGCGCTACCCGGTCTGGTACACGACGCCTGATACACGACACGAGGTACGACAGCCCGTCCCCGCTGTCGGGTGTCATCGAAGATTTTAGTATGACATCCTATTTTCGGCCTAGATTTCAATAGGAAGCCAAAGGTTTTAGTAGCTGACCCGGTTTGGTGACGGCACGGCACGGCGCGGTGCAGGCCCGGAGCGGGAGCCGTTCAGGTGCGACTGCGTGGGTATCCGGTGGGGTATCGCGGGAGCGTGCTGCCCACGCCGCCACCGGGGATCTCCGAGCGCGACGAGCGGCTGCTGGTGCTGGCCTGGCAGGCGATGGCCGACCGCACCCGCGAGATCATCCTGACCGACGACGTGATCGGCGAGCTGACCGGCGAAACGTTTGACGACCGGTACATCCCCGCCGCACGTAGAGTTGTCCGCCCGCATCCACGCCGCCACCACCCAAGCACTGGATCGGGGCGACTTCCTGCTCACCGTCGCGCCCGCCTGCTCCGCCGGCACCCTCACCAGCCGGTTCACCCCGACGGCCACCGGGCACTGCCCGCCGCCACCGCCGGGGCGCTGCGGGTGCAGATGTCCTTCGGGCCGCTGTACCCGCACGCGGAGAACGCCTGCCGCGTCCCGGCCTACCTCGA
Source organism: Frankia sp. CeCAU1 (assembly GCF_977971845.1). NCBI lineage: Bacteria > Bacillati > Actinomycetota > Actinomycetes > Frankiales > Frankiaceae > Frankia > Frankia sp. CeCAU1. Next base: position 15,114 of record NZ_CDWWXA010000001.1, read on the forward strand.
CCACGTGCTCCCGCTGGGCGAACACCGCCAGCCCGGCGACGACAGCCTGCTCACGATGGACGACCTGGCCATCACCGCGACCCGCGACCGGCTGCACCTGGTCAGCATCTCGCGTCGTCAGGTGGTTGAGCCGCAGGTGTTCCACGCGCTCGCACTGGACGAACAGCCCCCGCCGCTGGCCCGGTTCCTGGCGCACCTGCCACGGGCGTTCTCCGCCGCCTGGTACCAGTTCGATTGGGGACCGCGCGTCCGGCTGCCGTTCCTGCCACGGGTGCGCTACCGGCGCACCGTCCTGTCCCCGGCCAGTGGCGGCTTGCCCCCGACGACCTCCCACCCGGCCAGGCCGGTCCCGGCCAGTGGAGGCAGGTACTCGACCGGTGGCGGCGCCGCTGGGACTGCCCTGACGTGGTCGAGCTCCGCGACGCGGACCGCACGCTGCGCCTCACCCTCAACGAGCCCGCCCACGCCACCCTCCTGCACGCCCACCTCAAACGGCACGGCCAGGCGATCCTGTACGCGGCCACACCGGCGGCCGACTACGGGTGGATCGACGGCCACGCCCACGAAATCGCGCTGCCCCTGGTCACCACCTGCCCCGCTGAACCCGGCCCGCTGCACGGCCTCCCACCCGTCGTGACGAACACACACGGGCACCTGCCCGGCGCCCCGGACGCCACCTGGCTCTCGGCGAAGCTGTTCACCCATCCCGAACGGATCGGCGAGATCGTCGCCGAGGCGCTTCCCGGCCTGCTGGCCACGCTCGACACACCCGCGTGCTGGTGGCTGCGATACCGCAGCCGACAGGAGACGGACCACCTGCGCCTGCGGCTGCGCACTACCCCCGACTGTTACGCGCAGTACTCGAACGCGGTCGGGGAGTGGGCGCAGCGGATGCGCCAAGCAGGACTGGCCGGGCGGCTGGTGATCGACACCTACTCCCCGGAAGTCGGCCGCTACGGGCACGGCGAGGCACCGGACGCCGCGGAGAACGTCTTCGCCGCCGACGCCGCCACCATGGCCGCCCTGCTGCGGCACCAGCCCACCACCGAGGTCGACCTCGGGCTGGTGGTGGCGAACATGGTAGGCATCGTCAGCGGGTTCTTCGGCGATCCCAACGAGGCGATGGACTGGCTGGCCGCCCGCCCGGCCCCGGCTGCCGCTGCGGCCCTCGACCGGGCGGTGGCCGAGCGAGCGACCCGGCTCGTCACCGACCCGGCCGGGCTGTGGTCGCTGTCCGGCTGGACCGTCGACATCGGGCCGGCGTGGGACAACCGCGCCGACGCGCTGGCCAGCTACCACAAGGCGCTGCCACCGGAGGCGAACACCGACGTGGTGCTGGAGTCGCTGCTGCACACGCACCACAACCGGGCCGTCGGCATCAACCGGGACAGCGAACGCACCTGCTGCCGCCTGGCCCGGCAAGCCGCGCTCACCTGGCGAGCCCGCCGTAGCGGTGGTGCCCGGTGACCTACACCGACCCGTACACGCCACCGCCCGAGCACCATCCCGCACCCGGCTGGGTCAATCCCTGGCAGACGGGGCCGCCGGGCTGGCGCTGCTGCACATCGCCTATGCCCGCGCCGGGATCGGCGACTGGGCCACCGCCCACCAATGGGTCAAGGCTATGACCGCCGAACCCGTGGCCGCGGACACGGGCGCCGGCCTGTACCGGGGCGCCCCGGCGGTCGCGTTCGTGCTGCGCACCGCCGGCCAGCCCGTCCACACCGGCGTACTGCACACCCTCGACGAGCACATCGCCGCGATCACTTGCACCCGCCTGGAGGCAGCGCACGAGCGGATCGACCGCGGCGAACTGCCCGCGCTGCGGGAGTTCGACCTGATCAACGGGCTGACCGGACTCGGCGTCTGCCTGCTTCAGGCCGTCCACGCCGACCCACGCCGACCCGCGCCACCCCGGCGGCGACTTGCTACGCGACGTACTGACCTACCTGGTCCGGCTGACCGGCCGGACCACCGTCGACGGGGCCACACTGCCCGGCTGGTGGACCGCGAATGGGCCGTCCGACCAGCCCGACCCTTGGTGGCCCGGCGGCCACGCCAACCTCGGCATGGCGCACGGCATCGCGGGACCGCTGGCGCTGCTGTCCTCCGCCATGATCGGCGGCATCACCGTGCCCGGACAGGCCGACGCGATCGGACTCACCGACTGGTTCCTCAACTCCTGGCGCTGCGGCTCGGTGATCAGCCCCTGGTGGCCCGGCATGATCTCCGCCCGCGAATGGGTCAACGCCGCCGCCGACCAGCCGGGTCCGCAACGCCCGTCCTGGTGCTACGGTGCCCCCGGCCTGGCCCGCGCCCGCCACCTGACCGCCCAGGCACTGGACACCCCGAACAGGGTGGCCGACGCCAAGGCCACGCTCGTCGCGTGTCTCACCGACGAGGCTCAACTCGCCCAACTCGGCGACGACTCGCTGTGCCACGGCTGGGCCGGGCTGGTGCACGTCTCCCGCCGGATGCTCGCCGACACCGAACCCGGCGGCGAATTCGCCGAGGTCCTGTCCCGGTTGGAACACCGCTGGCGTCACCGCCGCACCCAGGCGGCCCGAAAACTATCGGAGGTGAGGGGGATGCTGGAAGGCGACGCCGGAATCGCGCTCACCGATCTGCCGCCGGGCACCGGATGGGACGCCTGCCTGCTCACCGTCCCGCCCGCGGCCGGACCAACGCACTCGCCCGTATCCGCAAGTACACACACGGAAGGAACCGGATGACCAACGCCACCAGCACCCGCCCCGAGGACCTGCGCGAGCAGATGATCAGCAACATCCGCACCGCTGGTCACCTGCGCTCCGAGCGCATCGAGCAGGCGTTTCGGGCCGTTCCCCGGCACCGGTTCGTTCCCGCAGCCTCGGTCGAGGAGGCGTACGCCAACAAGGCGATCACCATCAGGCCCGGCGCAGACCGGCCCGCCAGTTGCATCTCCGTGCCGACCGTGGTGGCGATGATGCTCGGTCAGCTCGACCCGCAGCCCGGCGACCGCGTGCTGGAGATCGGGGCCGGGACCGGATACAGCGCCGCCCTGCTCGCCGAACTCGTCGGCGACGGCGGCAGTGTCACCACCATCGACATCCACCCCGACGTTACCGACCACGCCCGCCGCACCCTGGCCGAGACCAGCTACGACCGAGTGCGGGTGGTCACCGGCGACGGCGCCATCGGCGACGCGGACCACGCCCCCTACGACAAGATCATCGTTACGGTCGGGCCGTGGGACCTGCCCCCGGCCTGGTTCGACCAACTCGCCCCCGGCGGTACGCTCGTGGTCCCGCTGCACTGGCGGGGCCAGGCCCGCAGTGTCGCCTTCGCCCGTCAGGACACCCATCTCCGGGCGGAAAGCAGCCAGCTCTGCGGGTTCATTCCCATGATCGGTATCGTGTCGACCGGCGAGCAGACCGGCACGATCACTGACAACGTGGACCTGTACTGGGATGCCGACCAGAACATCGCCCCGGCAGCCCTGCACGAGGTGTTCACTGGACCCGAGACCACCGCGTGGTCCGGCGCCTCCGTCGTCGCCAACGAGCCGTTTGACCACATCTGGCTGTGGCTGACCGCCACCTCACCCGGCACCTGCCGCATCGCAGCCGAAGACGAGGCCATCGAGTCCGGGATCTGCCGCCCCGCGTTCACCTACCGCACCCCCGCGATCGTCGAGGGCGACTCCCTGGCGTACCTCACCAAGCCCCGCCCCGTCGACCATCCCGGCCCGGACGGCGAACGCCGCTACGAACTCGGCGCCACCGGCCACGGCCCCGCCGCCGCCCAGCTCGCCAAGCGGCTGGTCGAGCAGATTCGCCGCTTCGACCGCGACCGCACCGCCCAGCCCGTCATCACCGCCTATCCTGCCGGAACGGCCGACGGGACCCTGCCCACCGGCGTGGTTATCGACAAGCGCCACGTCCGCATGGTCGCCACGCCCTGACCGGTCACCGCGCCGACGGCCCCCAGCATCGAGAACGTGGTGACCACGTCTGGCTGACCACGTCTGGCTGAGCAGCCTCCTGAATCGCGGATTCGTCTGAACCCCGCACCAGCTACGACTGCACCGGAGTCCGCGCCGAATACGGCGGTCCGCACTGTCAACACCTCAGCGGCCGCTGTCTGGACACCTTCATCACCAGATTTCCCTGTCCAGCTCAGCGCAGGTCCTTACTGAAATCTTCGCTGGCAACCGACACCCGGGATCACCGTCGACATCCGCGATCAACCGGAAATTTCACGCAGTGCGGCAGCGTAGCCACGCAGAGCCTCGATCTGCTGGGTCAGTCGGGCCAGGTCCGGCGAAGACGCGACCACCGTGCCCACGACCTCGCTGGCCGCTGCCAGCAGGTCGTCCAGAGTGGCCACCGACGCCGACATTTCGGCCACCAGGTCCTTCCTCGTCGCCAGGATCTCGGCTCGTCGAGCGGGATACGTCACCGCTCGGGCCGCCCTTTCACACGCGACGACCCGCATGGCGGTGACCCGCAGCCCGTCCACCAGATCGGCGGCGCCGGCCACGGCCGCCCGCACCGGGCCGCGGGCGGCACCGGGAGCAAGCGTCCGGGCCATCGCGACGAGCGCCGCCAGACCCGCCTCGCCACGGCGCAACGGCTCGGCGGCCGCCGAGTGCCGCAACGCCCAGGGAGGCGGAGCGGGAGCGCTCGGCAGGGCGAACCCGCGGTCCTCCCGCCGGATCACGGCCGTCTCCCAGCCGGCGAGACCCGCCCTGATGACCGCCGCACCGCCCACGACCAGCCAACCCCAGCCGTCCACGACGGCGGCGACCGGCGTCACCGCGGCCACGGCGATCCATCCGAAGGCGGTCACCGCCGCCCGACGACGCGCCCACCGGACGCCACGCCCGGCGCGCCGTTCGGTCCGCAGCAACGACCGGCGTTCGACATCGGCACGCACCCAGTCCGGCAACGCCGGCCGCAGTGCCCCGCCCGGCGCCCCGTCCCAACCCGGCCAGCCGGTCACGGCCGGTCCGCCTTCCGACTCACGGCGTCCCACCGCCGGTGGGCTTGGCCGCGGAATCGGGCGACGCCGCGGAATCGGGCGACGCCGCGGAACCAGGCGACGCCGCGGAACCAGGCGACGCCGCGGAACCAGGCGACGCCGCGGAACCAGGCGACGCCGCGGAACCAGGCGACGCCGCGGAACCAGGCGCGCCAGCGGGAAGCTGGCCCCCGGCCGCCATGTCACCGCGCAACTCGGCGAGGCGGGAGGAGGCCCGGGCGTCCATGGTCGCGCGCCGCACCTCGATCATCCGCGCCTCCATCCCCTGGGAGGCGAGCTCGTGGCGCCCGAGAGCGACCGCGTAGCGCTGCTCGACCTTGTCGCGGATCTCCCCGAGGGTGGGCGTGTCCCCCGCCGGGGCGAGCGAGGACATCCCCTCCATCGCCTTGGTCATCTGCTCCTGCATGGCGGCGTGCTCGATCTGTGTCAGCAGGCGGGCACGCTCGGCGAGATGGCGTTGCATCCGCACGGTGTTGTCCTCGACCGCGGTGCGGGCCTGCTGGGCGGACGCGGCGGCCTGGCGGTGCAGGTTCTTCAGGTCCTCCAGCGATGCTTCCGCCGAGACCAGCTGGCTGGCGAATGCCTGGGCCGTCTCCTCGTACCCAGCCGCGGTGACCAGGTCGCCGGCCGCTCGCGCGTTGTCAGCCAGCAGCAACGAGGAGCGGGCGGACTCGGTGAGGTTCGCGACCTCGTCCACCTGGCGTGCCATGCGCATCTCCAGCTGACGCTGGTTACCCACGACGAGCGCCGCCTGCTGGACCAGCGCCTCGTGCTGCTGCCGGGCCTCCATGATGGCCTGGTCGATCTGCACCCGCGGGTCAGCCTTCTCGTCGAACTTCCGGTTCGCCGAGGCCGACAGATAGCGGTAGATCTTGCGGACGACATTCGCCATACATCGATCGTCGCACGCCGGAGCCGCGGCGGTTACCCCGCGGCGGGCTCAGACGGGCGGCTGCAGCGCCGTGCGGCCGCGTCCCGCGCAGACCAGACACGTCCGGCAGGCCGGCACAAAGCCGCCGCGCATGGTGGCGAAGACCACCAGCAGCTCGCCCAATCCGTTGCAGCTCTTGCACACCTGGACCAGCCGGCACTCCGACCAGCCGTCGTCGTCCTCCGGCCACGCGGGGGTATTCACGTGATCTTCTTTCCCTGCGGGCCATGCCCGGGAGTCCGCCCGGGAACGACGATCGACACCAACCTGCGCCACGAGAACTATCTCGGGAGAGTCGCGGAGGGGTCCGCCATCCGCCACCAGACAACCCTTTTCGGGGGAGGGCCCTTTCGGGGAGGGCAAACCGCCCCCGGCGCGGGACTCACACCATCGCCTGGAACATCCAGTGCTGCTCCTCCAGGTCGTGGACGATCTCGATGATCAGGTTCTGGGTGACCGGGTCGGCCTTCTCGGTCGCGTCCATGCGGGTACGCATCCTCGTGACCACCCCGGCGAGGACCTCGGTTGTCTGCCGGATCACCTTCTCATCCGGGATGTACCCCACCTCCACTCCCGGCAGGTGGGTGCTTCGGGCGACCGTCGAGGACTGACCGTCCGGGTTGACCCCGATCGCGACGGCACGTTCGGCGGTGGCGTCCGCGTAACGACGCGCCAGATCGACAACCTCGTCGAGTTGGCGATGCACACTACGGAAGGTGCGCCCGGTGACGTTCCAGTGCAGCTGCTTGGCGGACAGGGACAGGTCGATCAGGTCGATCAACGTGCCCTGGAGGGCCTCACCGGTGACACTTCGTGCCCCGTCGGACAGCGGGCTGCGGATGGCACTCATACTCGACCTCTCTCACGCCGGAGACATCTGCTCCCTGCGGCGTGCCCCGTGAAGAGATCCGTATGCGACCAGAACACCCGACGTCCAGAACACCCCGACGTCCAGCACAGCCCGACGTCCAGCACAGCCCGACATCGCGAACGAGACACACATCGAGACCTACCTCATCGGGACCTACATCATGAACGGAGCGCACGTCATGAACGGAGCAGACCCCGAACGTGAACGGGACAGCCGACGTGGCAGGGCACCGGAAGACGCCGGACGCGCAACTCAGGCCGCCCGGTCGACGACCGCGGCGCGGGCGGGAACCACCACGGTGGGCGCGCCGACCCGCGCGGCCACCGCCAGTTCGGCGAGTTCGAGATCCTCACTCACCTCGCGCAGCAGGTCCGCGAGCCGTACTCCCAGTGCGTCACAGATGGCGGCGAGCAACTCGGAGCTGGCCTCCTTCTGCCCACGCTCGACTTCCGAGAGGTAGCCGAGCGACACCCGTGCCGCCGACGACACCTCCCGAAGCGTGCGGTGCTGATCCTGACGGCGGCGGCGCAACGCCTCGCCGAGCATGCGTCGGAGCAGGACCATCGAGCCTCCTCCTTCGTCCGCGGGATGCGTTCACCGTATACCCACCGCCGCGACCATCGGGCCCTCGTTGACGGGACTGTAACTGTGTAAGCACCTCAGGTCCGGTGATTGGTCTCGCGCATCAGGGTGCGCCGTCTCCGGTTGTGGTCATCTCGCTGTTCGGCAGCCCGGCGAGCATCCGACGCACCAGGTCCAGCGCGGACACCACCGCGTAGGTGCGGATGCGCGGCCGGTCCCCGGGCAGCCGTACCGACCGGGTGACGGTGCCGTCCGGTCCGGCCAGGCCGATATGCAGCGTTCCGACCGGTTTGTCCTCCTGCGGCTGCGGGCCCGCGACTCCCGTGGTGGCCAACCCGTAGGTGGCACCCAGCCGGGACCGGACCCCCGCCGCCATCGCGGCGGCCGTCCTCGACGACACCGCGCCCTCGGCGGCCAACAGACCCTCGTCGACACCGAGCGCCGATGCCTTGACCTCCGTGGCGTAGGAGACGATGCCGCCACGGAACGCGGCGCTCGCACCGGGGACGTCGGTCAGCCGCCCGGCGAGCAGCCCCCCGGTGATGGACTCCGCGACGGCCAGCGTCGCCGACCGCTGGACGAGCAGCCCCAGGACCACGCCTTCGAGGGAGTCGTCCGCACCGCCGTACACCCCGGCGCCCAGTGCGGTCCGGGCCGCGGTCTCCACCGGTGCGATCAGCATCTCGGCCTCGGCCCGATCCCGGGCCCGGGCCGTGATACGCACCCGGGTCTGGCCACCGCTGGCCAGGAACGCGATGCGCGGATTGCCGATCCGGGCAAGCCGGTCGACCTCGTCCGCGAGGGCCTCGGCGACGGCCGACTCCCACATGCCCGCCGTGCGCAGCACCCGGTGGACGACCACCGCGGGCTGCCCGGCCCGGCGCAGGATGTCGGGCAGCACGCTGGCGGTGAACATGCCGTTCATCTCGAACGGCACACCGGGCATCGCGTAGACGACGCCAGTCCCGATCTCCACCCGTATCCCCGGGGCTGTTCCGGTGCCGTTCGGCAGCGGTTGTGCCCCCTCGGGCAGGTCCGCCTGTCGGTAGTTCATCTGGGGCACGCGCCGGCCACCGTCACCGCGGCCCATGTCCCGGAACCGTCGCCGCAGCATCGACTCCAGGAAGTCGTCCCGGCGCAGGCCGACGCCGGCCGCGGCGGCGATGCCCTCGCGGGTCAGGTCGTCCTGGGTGGGACCGAGCCCTCCGGTCATGATGACGACGTCAGCCCGGTCCAGTGCCACCCGGATCGCCGTGGCGATCATGTCGATGTCGTCACCGACGACCGTCGACGTCGTGACGGTCACTCCGACATCGGCCAGCTGCCGACCCAACCAGGCCGCGTTGCCGTTGACGATGTCGCCGTAGAGAAGTTCGTCCCCCACCGCCAGCAGCTCAGCGCGCATCGGTCCGCCCCTCCGTCTTCCTGATGGTCGGTCCGGCCGCCGTCGACGGGCCGGACCCGGCCGGCCCCGCCATCCGGTGGCGCGCCGAGGGGCCGGTGCCGGGCGAGAGGCCGGTGGATGGTGCGCCCCTCGGCGGGGTGACATCGCCGGGATCCCGCGAGGCCCGCCGCCGCAGCGTGAGAGCTCGACAGACGTAATCGATCCCGGTGACCATGGCGACCACCACGCCGGCCGCGAGAATCACGGCCCGGCTCGTGGCGGCAACGCCCGCCAGCGGAAGCACGTAGAGACCGATCGCGACGTTCAGCAGCAGGGTCTTGGCCTTGCCCCCACGGCTCGCCGCGATCACCCCGAAGCGGATCACCCACAAGCGCAGGAGGGTGACGCCGACCTCCCGCAGGAGGATCAGTGCGGTGACCGGCCAGGGCAGCTCGCCGAGCACGGACAGCGAGATCAACGCGGCACCGGTCAGTGCCTTGTCGGCGATCGGATCGACCAGGATGCCGAAGTCGGTGACGAGGTGCCAGCGGCGGGCGATGGAGCCGTCGATCTGGTCGGTCACCGCAGCCACCGCATAGGCGCCGAAGGCGGCGTACCGCCAGGTGTGCCCGTCGGGCCCGGCGAACAGGAAGGGCACGAAGACCGGCACCAACACCAGCCGCGCGATCGTCAGCAGGTTGGCGACGTTGACCACCGGGGCCGCGGGGACCACCGGGGCAGAAACGGGCTCCGCGGGGAGCTGCGACGGCCCTTCGCCGCGCTCCCCCTGGCGTCGGCGCCCGACGCCGTCACGTCCCATCCGCGACGCCCCGGCCCACGAGGGCCGCCGCCCGATCCGGCGTCGGCCGCGCGACCGCGGCCGTGAGACGGGCCCGATCGAGCACCGCGGTGAACTCCGCGATCAGATCGACACCCTCGGTGGCGACCACCCGGGCCTCGACGAGATCCCCCACCCCGAGGAGCTCCGGCCCGTCATCCGCCGCGCCGCCCGGGGACAGTCGCACGACGCACCCGCCGTCGACCTCCGCCTGCTGGTGGGCGGCGCAGCCGGTGGCCAGACCACCGGCGACCTCCTCCACCAGGACCTGTACCCGGGAGCCGATCCGCGCGTCCGCCCGGGCGGCGGTCAGCTGCTCGACGAGGTCGGTGACGCGTACCCGGCGGCGCTCGATCAGCTCATCGGGGATCTTGTCCGTCAGCCCGGCGGCCTCGGTGCCCTCCTCGTCGGAGTAGCCGAACACGCCGACGGCGTCGAGCTCGGCGGCCTCGAGGAACTCCGCGAGGATGTCGACATCCTCGGGGGTCTCCCCCGGGAACCCGACGATGACGTTGGATCGCGCCCCCAGGTCGGGCGCCAGCGCGCGGGCGCGGGCGAGCAGGTCGAGGAAGTGCCCACTGCCGCCGAAGCGGCGCATCCGGCGCAGCACCGGCGGGCTCGCGTGCTGGAAGGACAGATCGAGATAGGGCGCGAGGCCCGGAGTGGTCAGCAGCACCTCGAGCAGCGACGGACGCATCTCGGCGGGCTGCAGGTAGACCGTGCGCACCCGGACAATGCCCGACACCGCCGCGAGTTGCGGCAGCAGCTTCTCCAGCGCACGCAGATCCCCGAGGTCCTTGCCGTAGGAGGTGGAGTTCTCGCTGACCAGGACCAGCTCGCGGGCACCCTGACCGGCCAGCCATTCGGCCTCGGCGAGCACGTCGTCGGGTGACCGCGAGACGTGGGAGCCGCGGAACGACGGGATCGCGCAGAAGGCGCAGCGCCGGTCACAGCCGCTGGAGATCTTCAGGACGGCGACCGGCCCGGTCGTTAACCGCCGGCGCAGCGGAACGGCTCCGGTGGACACCGCGCCCGGCGGGAGAGCGGGGGCGGCCCGGTCCAGCGGGGTGATCGGCAGCATCGTCCGCCGGTCACGCGGGGAGTGCGCGGGCACCGGGGTACCGGCCAGCACGGCCGCGAGGTGCGTGGCGATGTTCGGATAGGCATCGAATCCGAGGACCGCGTCCGCCTCGGGCAGACTCTCGGCGAGCTCGGTTCCGTAACGCTCGGCCAGGCAGCCCACGGCCACCACCGCGCGCGGACCCGGACCGGCGCCGTCCGCGGGACCGGATGGAGCGCCACCGGCCCGCAGGTTGTCCGCCGCAAGCAGAGCGTCGATGGAGTCCTTCTTCGCCGCGTCGACGAATCCGCAGGTGTTGACGAGCACGGCGTCGGCATCGGCGGCGTCGGAGACGAGCTCCCACCCGTCCGCGCCAAGCCGGGCGGCCAGCTCCTCCGAATCCACCTCGTTCCGGGAACAACCGAGCGTGATCAGAGCTACCCGGCGATGGAGGCGTGTGGACACCAGGTCAGGCTACCGGGACCGGCGCGGGCGTTGGCGCGGCCACGAGACCGCTACGCTGTTCGTCGCCGACCTCGCAGGCGCCGGAGGCTGCGGCGCTCACCCGGATCGTCACGACCTGCCCGAGCCCGCCCGGCGCCCCGAGGCTCCTGCCGTTGCACGACACATCGACCGCACCGGCATTGCCCGCCCTGATGTGCAGGGCCCCCGACGCCGTCACCGTCCGGCTGTCGCCGGACTGCAGGAGCTGGGAGAGCAGGACATGCTCGGCGTCGTCGCGCACCTCCAGCCAGCTCTGCGCGTCGCGTACCGTCAGGACGACGTTCACCCCTGCCTGCGCGGGCGTGGTCACGGTGGGAGCGGCCGGGCTCGTCGAGACCGGCGGGACGCTCACGGTCGGAGTGAGCCCCACGGCCCCGCCCGGCCCCGGCGTGGCCCTGTCGTCCGAGGAACCGGAGGAACCTGGCAGCAGCAACGCGAGAGCCGCGATGACGCACACCACGACCAGCGAAACGATCATTGCCGGCCCCCACCGGAACCCGCCGCGCAGCCGGCGGGACCCCCCGCGCAGCGGATCGAACTCGGCCGAGGGGATAATCATCAATGGGCCGGTCTGGTGCTCGTGCGAGGCGTCGTAAGCCGCCAGCACCCGCCCGGGATCGAGCCCGAGGGTGGTGGCGATGCTGCGCAGATGCCCACGGGCATACACCGTGCCGCCGCACTGCGAGAAGTCGTCCCGCTCGATCTGATCGATCAGACCCGCCCTGACCCGGGTGCGCTCGCTGACCTGGGAGACCGTGAGACCGCGGTCACGCCGCGCCGCGGCCAGGATGGACCCGACGCTGTCCCGCGGCTGCGGATCGTCCGCGGACTGCATGAGCGAACCTCCGCAACCGTCTTTTCCGCCTACCGTGGGCGCGAGGCCTTCAGTTTACGGTGCGCCCCCCGGCGCTGAAAGCGGGGACATTCCGCCGGAGGCTTCCTCATCCGTTACGCAGGGTTGTGAGCAAACCCTCCAACTCGTCCGGCATGACCAGCACGTCACGCGCCTTCGATCCCTCACTTGCGCCGACGATGCCCCGGCTCTCCATCAGGTCCATCAGCCGCCCGGCCTTCGCGAACCCGACCCGCAGCTTGCGCTGCAACATCGAGGTGGAGCCGAACTGCGTGCTCACCACGAGCTCGACGGCCTGCAGGAAGAGCTGTAGATCGTCTCCGATCTCCTCGTCGATCTCCTTCCTGGCCTCGCCGCCGGCGTCGAACACGTCCTCCCGGAACGCCGCCGGCGCCTGTTCCTTCGTGTGGTCGACGATGGCCGCGATCTCGTCCTCGGAAACGAAGGCACCCTGGATACGGGCGGGTTTACCCGCTCCCATCGGCAGGAAGAGCGCGTCCCCCAGGCCGACGAGCTTCTCCGCGCCGGCCTGGTCGAGGATCGTCCGGCTGTCCGCCAACGACGCCGTCGCGAAGGCGAGCCGGGACGGCACGTTCGCCTTGATCAGGCCGGTCACCACGTCGACGGAGGGCCGCTGGGTGGCGAGCACCAGGTGGATGCCCACCGCCCGGGCCATGGCGGTGATCCGGCAGATGGCGTCCTCGACGTCGCGCGGCGCCACCATCATCAGGTCGGCGAGCTCGTCGACGATGGCCAGGATGTAGGGGTAGGGCACGTAGACACGTTCGGATCCCGGCGGGGCGGCGATCTCGCCGTTGCGCACTTTGCGGTTGAAGTCGTCGACGTGACGCACCCCGCACGCGGCCAGGTCCTCGTACCGGTTCTCCATCTCCTTCACGACCCATTGCAGCGCATCGGCCGCCTTTTTGGGATTCGTGATGATCGGCGTGATCAGATGGGGAATACCCTGATAGTTCGTCAGCTCGACCCGCTTGGGGTCCACCAGCACCATGCGCACCTGGTCAGGGGTGGCCCGGGCCAGCACCGAGGTGATGAGGGTGTTGATACACGTCGACTTGCCGGCTCCGGTCGCCCCGGCGATGAGGATGTGCGGCATCTTGGCCAGGTTGGCGAGCACGTAGCCGCCCTCGATGTCCTTGCCGAGACCGACAACCAGCGGATGCGGGTTACCGATCGCCTCCCCGCTGCGCAGGACGTCGCCGAGCGACACCAACTCCCGGTCGGTGTTGGGAATCTCGATACCGACCGCGCTCTTGCCCGGGATCGGACTGATGATCCGCACGTCCGGGCTCTTCACCGCGTACGCGATGTTCTTCGTGAGCTGGATGATCCGCTCGACCTTGACCGCGGCACCGAGCTCGACCTCGTAGCGGGTCACCGTCGGTCCCCGGGTGAAGCCGGTGACCTGGGCGTCCACTTTGAACTGGGCGAACACGTCGGTCAGCGAGGCGATCACCCCGTCGGTCGCGGCCGAGCGGACCTTGGGCGGCGTACCGGAACGCAGCAGGGTCGGCGACGGCAGCCGGTAGTCACCATCGGTCGGGGGGACCAGATGCTCGATCTCACCGCCGAAGTCCGCGGAACCCGGACCGGGGACGCCGGTCGCGGTGTCCGCCGCACCCGCGGTCACCCGGGCTGTCCGGGCCCGGGCCCTGCGCTGCGGACCGGGTGCGGCCCCCGCTACCGGTTCCCCGCCACCGGCGGCCGCACCGCCCGGATCGGGGGCCGTGGTCACGTAGCCGGTGTCCGCCTCCGGGCCGGCGAGCTCACCGAACAGGTCGAGGGCGAGATCCCCGGCGGGACCGGCGGCATCGGCGGGGCCGGCGGCATCGAAGACCTCGCCATCACCCGGGGACGTTCCCCCAGGCGGGGTCGCCCGACCACCGCGCCGACGCCGACCCCGACCCGCCCCGGCCGCCCCGGCTGCGAGCAGGCCGTCGGACAGCTCCGAATCGTCCTCGGGGTCGTCGCGGAAGTCCACGTCCGCGTCGTACTCGCCGGCATCCCGAGCGGGACCGCGCACCCCGATGGTGAGTCGATCGACGAGTTCACCGAGCCGCTCGGGCACCTGGCGGACAGGGGTCGCCGTGATGACGAGAACGCCGAAGAACGTCAGCAGCAGCAACAGCGGAACGGCGACGTACGGCGTCACCGCGCTCGCCAGCGGGAGGCCACCGAGCAGCCCGACGACGCCACCGGCCGCCCGCATCCGGGCGACGCCGTCCGAGAAGTCGGGCAGGCCACGGGCGATGTGCACCATGCCGAGCAGACCGACGGCGACCGCCGTCCACCCGATCACCACCCGGCCCCGGCTATCCGGATCGGTCGGGGACCGGACCAGCCGCCACGCGGCGCCCAGGCCGAACAGCGGCAGTGCCCAGGCACCGGCGCCAACCAGCAGCTCCAGGATCGCGGCCACGTACCTCCCCAGCGGCCCGGCGGCGGAGAACCACACCGAGGCGCCGGCCAGGATCGCCCCGCCGAACGCGGTCAGGCCGAGCCCGTCACGCCGGTGCCCTGGATCGATGTGCAGCTCACGGGCGCCCCGGCCGGCCCGGCGCAGCATGGTGCCCAGCGCCGTCGCCGCGCCCATCCACAGCCGGTAGACGCTCTTGACGACTGTCTGGCCGATCAGCAGCGACAGCGGGGGACGGCTCGCCCGCGCCGGTGGACGGGCCGGTCTCCTACCGCGGCCGGCCGCGCGGGAGCTGCCCGACCGGCCAGCCGCCGTCGATGCGCGTGCCTTGCCGCCCTGACCGCCGCCTCGCGAGGTACCTTCACCCCGCGAGGTGCCTTGACGCCCACCACCGCCCCTCGGCCGGGACGTGGCCGTCTCCGTCTGCGCACGCGTCCGCGCGCCACTGGTCCGTGTGGCCACCGTCGAAACGGTACACACGAGCGTGCCCGAGTACTGGCAACCCCGACGAACCGGGCGCGCCGCAACGCCTCAGACCTCGAGAACCACCGGAACGATCATCGGACGGCGCCGGTAGTTCTCGTTGACCCAGCGACCGACCGTACGCCGAACGAGCTGCTGCAGGGCCGTCAGATCGTTCATCCCGGTGCGCATCGCGTCCACCAGCCCGTCGCTGACCAGTTTGGAGACGGAGTCGAAGGCGCCCGGCGCATCGGAGAAGCCGCGGGCGGAGAGATCCGGGCCGACGATGACCTTGCCCGCTGCGGCGTCCACCACGACGGTGATCGTGATGAAACCCTCCTCGCCGAGGATCCGGCGGTCCTTCAGGCTCGGCTCACCGACGTCCCCGACCGCGGCGCCGTCGACGTAGACATAGCCGCAGGGAACAACGCCGGTGATCCGCGCCCGGCCGTCGAGCAGGTCGATGACCATGCCGTCCTCGGCGAGCACCACGTGGTCCGGGGGCACCCCGGTCGCCTCGGCGAGCTTGGCATGGGCCCGCAGGTGCCGCCATTCGCCGTGGACCGGCATGACGTTGGACGGCCTGGTGGCGTTCAGGACGTAGAGCAACTCGCCCGCCGGGGCGTGACCCGAGGTGTGCACCTTCGCCACGCCCTTGTGAACGACCTTGGCGCCGTAGCGGGCCAGCCCGTTGATCACTCGGAACACCGCGTTCTCGTTGCCGGGGATGAGGCTGGAAGCGAGCACGACCGTGTCGCCGGCCTGGATGCGGATCTGGTGATCCCGGTTGGCCATCCGGGACAGGGCCGAGAGCGGCTCCCCCTGGGAGCCCGTGGAGATCAGGCAGATGTTGCGGTCCGGCAGCGCGTCCACGTCCCGGGCGTCGACAATCAGACCCGGTGGCACCCGCAGCAACCCGAGGTCGCGGGCCACTCCCATGTTGCGGACCATCGACCTGCCCACGAAGCAGACCGACCGACCGTGCTCCTCGGCCGCGTCGAGCACCTGCTGCACCCGGTGCACATGGCTGGCGAAGCAGGCGATGATGATCCGGCGGGTCGCCTCGCGGAAGACTCCGTCGAGCACCGGGGCGATCTCCCGCTCGGAGGTGACGAACCCGGGCACCTCGGCGTTGGTCGAGTCGGACAGCAGCAGGTCCACACCCTCGCGGCCGAGCCGCGCGAAGCCCCCCAGGTCGGTCAGCCGGCCGTCGAGCGGCAGCTGGTCCATCTTGAAGTCGCCGGTGTGCAGGACGAGCCCGGCCTCGGTGCGGATGGCCACGGCCACGGCGTCCGGGATGGAGTGGTTGACCGCGAAGAACTCGCACTCGAACGGCCCGAAGGCGTGCCGCTCCTCCTCCCGGATCTCCTGAGTGACCGCCTTGACGCGGTGCTCGGCGAGCTTCGCGTTCATCAGCGCCAGGGTGAGCCGGGTGCCGATCAGCGGGATGTCACGCCGTTCCCGCAGCAGGTAGGGCACCGCCCCGATGTGATCCTCGTGTGCGTGGGTGAGGATCACCGCCTCGATGTCGTCGAGGCGATCCCGGATGGCGGTGAAGTCGGGCAGGATCAGGTCGATCCCCGGCTGGACGTCCTCCGGGAACAACACCCCGCAGTCCACGATCAGCAGCCGGCCGGCGTGTTCGAAGACGGTCATGTTGCGACCGATCTCCCCGACCCCACCGAGCGGGATGATCCGCAGGCCGTCCGCGCGCAGCGGCGGCGGCGGGCCGAGGTCGGGATGCGGATGGCTCATGAGACCTCACCCGCCGCGGCGACGGCCAGCCCGACGGACGACCCGGACCCGGACGACCCGGACCCGGACGAGGCGCCGCCGGGCGCGCCCCGCCCCCCGGCCGCGACGCCGCCGGGCGCGCCCGGCGGCCCGGCGGCGTCGAGGACCGCCTCGGCGAGGTCCGCCCGCAGCCGCGCGACCTCAGCGGGAGTGGCGTCCACCAACGGTGGCCGGACCGGCCCCGCGGGCAGCCCGGCCAGCCGCAGCGCGGCTTTGGCCAGGATCACGCCCTGGGTGCGGAACATTCCTTCGTACGCGGGCAGCAAGCCCTGATGCAGCGCGATCGCCCGACCCACCTCACCGGCCCCGAAGGCCTCGATCATGGCACGGATCGCGGGTGCGGCCACGTGCCCGACAACACTGATGACTCCGCATGCCCCGATGGACAGCAACGGCAGGTTGAGCGCGTCGGTGCCGGAGTAATACGCCAGACCGGTCCGCGCCAGCACCCAGGAGGATGCGGGCAGATCGTCCTTAGCGTCCTTGACCGCGACGATACGCGGGTGTTCGGCCAACCGCACCAAAGTCTCCGACGCCACCGGAACCCCGGTCCGGCCGGGGATGTCGTAGACGACGACCGGTAGCCCGGTCGCCTCGGCGACGGTGACGAAATGCCGCAGCAACCCGGCCTGCGGTGGCTTGTTGTAGTAGGGCGTCACGACGAGCAGACCGTGCGCGCCCGCGGCTTCGGCGGCCCGCGCCAGTTCCACGCTGTGCGCGGTGTCACTCGTCCCGACACCGGAGATCACGCGGGCACGGCTTCCCACGGCCTCGACGACGACCCGCACCAAGCGGTCCTTCTCCTCGTCGGTGGTCGTCGGAGACTCCCCGGTGGTGCCGTTGACCACGAGCCCGTCGTTGCCGGCGTCCACCAGACGGCTCGCGAGCTGCGCGGCACCCGCCTCATCGAGACCGCCGTCCGCCCGGAACGGCGTGACCATCGCTGTGATCACGCGCCCGAACGGCGCCGGCGGCAACATTGACATACCGGTCACGCTAGACGGCACCTCCGACATCACCTCGGCGACCGACGTCACCCGCCGGACCGCCGAACCTCCACGTTCACTCCTCCGACACCGCCGGGCCGGCACCGGTCCATCCTCCGCCCACGCCGCCTTTCCCGCTCCGCCGGCCCGAGCCGGGCCTGCCCACAAGCACCACCGGCGACCGGCGCGAGACCCGCGGGGGCGCCGGGCCACCACACGCGGATACCATCCGCCCAGCCCGGGGACGGCGCACCGCGCGCTGTCGGGCACCGCGACGGGGTCTGACGCCGATCGGACCCCGCCGTCACCGAATGGAGACGGATCGCGACCGGCCGGGCCCCGCTCGGGGACGACGGGACGACCGGCGGAGAGGACACCGGACCGCACCGCACCGGACCGGACCGGACAGCACCGTCCCACTCGCCGCGACAGAGCCTTCAGAGTACCGCCACCGGATCGTCCGGGCGGTGCCATCCGGCGGCGCGCGGGTCCGCCAGGATCTCACCCGCCACCCGGGACATTACCGTAATATCGGACTACCGTCACCCAGCGCCACCAGCGAGGGCTGCCCGGGTCCCGCGGGCGATCTCCAGGTCCTCGCGTGCCTCGATCACGAGCGTGCGCACGGCGGCCCCCGGCACGCCGATCTCGCGCTCCGTGCCACCAGATAGGCCCGTACCGCCCGGCAGACCCGTACCACCGGCCCGGGCCGGATCGTTACGCTCGGGATCCACCGCCACGCCCAGGTAGCCGAGTCCGGCCGCGGCCCCGGCCCGCACGGAGGCGGAGTTCTCCCCGACGCCGCCGGTGAACACCAGGGCGTCCAGCCCGCCCAGCGCGGCGGTCATCGCGGCGATCCCGGCACGCAGCCGGTGCAGGTAGACCGCCAGCGCCAGCGCGGCGGCCGGCTCACCCGCGGCGGCGCCGGACTCGACATCCCGCATGTCCGCCGTCCCCGCGAGCGCACGCAGCCCCGCCGAGGTGAACAGGCGATCGGTGAGCTCGTGCGCGCTCAGTCCCGCCTCCGTCTGCAGCCACAGCAGCGCGCCGGGATCCACGGTGCCGGACCGGGTGGCCATCACCAGGCCCTCCAGCGGGGTGAAGCCCATCGTGGTGTCCACCCCCACCCCGTCGAGAACGGCGGCGAGCGACGCGCCCGAGCCGAGATGACAGGTCACGATGCGCCGCCCCCCGGTGAGCGCGGCCGCCCGCCGGGAGACGTGGGCGTGGGACAGGCCGTGGAAGCCGTACCGGCGGATGCCGTACCGCTCCCGCCACTCGGCCGGGATGGCGTAGGTGATGGCCTCCGCCGGCATCCGGCTGTGGAACGCCGTATCGAAACAAGCGACCTGCGCCACCTCGGGCACGGCCGCCCCGACCTCGTCGAGGGCGGCAAGCGCCGCAGGCTGGTGCAGGGGGGCGAGGGCGGTCAGCCTCCGCAGCCGCTCGACCACGGCCCGGTCGACGACCACGGGGGCGGCGAAATCCGTCCCGCCGTGCACGATGCGGTGCCCGACCGCCCCCGGCTGGCCACCCTCGTGGGTGAGCTCGCGCAACGCGGCGATGACCCCGACCGGGTCCACCCGACCGGCTGGCGCGGTGAGATCGCGCGCGGCGAGCAGGACGTCGTCCGGGCCGATCAGCCGCAGCTTGAGGCTGGCCGATCCGGCGTTGACCACCAGGACGTTCATCGCGACGGGGCGGGGCTCGGTAGGGGCGAGGCTCAGTAGGGCCAAGTCCAGTTCCGGATCTCCGGGACGTCCTCGCCGTGGTCCCGGGTGTAGGTCCGGGCCGCGAGCCGCGCGTCGATCATCTGCTGCCGGACGTGCGCGGCGCGGGCGCCCAGACTCGGTACCCGATCGATGACGTCCGCCACCAGGTGGAACCGGTCGAGGTTGTTCAGCATGACCATGTCGAACGGGGTGGTGGTCGTCCCCTCCTCGATGTAGCCACGGACATGCAGGTTGTGATGGTTGTGCCGCCGGTAGGTCAGCCGGTGGATCAGCCAGGGATAGCCGTGGTAGGCGAAGATGACCGGCCGGTCGGTGGTGAACAGCGCATCGAAGCGGGCGTGCGAGATGCCGTGCGGATGTTCCGCCTCGTCCTGCAGGGACATCAGGTCGACGACGTTGACGACGCGCACCTTCAGGTCGGGGAAGTACTGGCGCAGGAGGTCCACCGCGGCGAGGGTCTCCAGGGTCGGGATGTCCCCGGCACAGGCCATCACCACATCCGGCAGCCCGTCGCCGGGCGCGTCGTGGTCGTTGCTGGCCCAGTCCCAGATGCCCAGGCCACGGGTGCAGTGGGCGATCGCAGCCGGCATCGACAGGTAGTTCAACGCCGGCTGCTTGCCGGCCACGATCACGTTGATGTAGTGCCGGCTGCGCAGGCAGTGGTTGCCGACGGAGAGCAGGGTGTTCGCGTCCGGGGGCAGGTACACCCGGACGACCTCGGCCTTCTTGTTCACGACGTGGTCAATGAATCCGGGGTCCTGATGGGAGAAGCCGTTGTGGTCCTGCCGCCACACGTGGCTGGTCAACAGGTAGTTCAACGATGCGATCGGGCGCCGCCACGGGATGTGCCGGGTGGTCTTCAGCCATTTCGCGTGCTGATTGACCATCGAGTCGACGATGTGGATGAACGCCTCGTAGCAGGAGAAGAACCCGTGCCGGCCGGTGAGCAGATAGCCCTCCAGCCAGCCCTGGCACAGATGCTCGGAAAGCACCTCCATGACCCGACCGTCCACGGCCAGGTGCTCGTCCGTCGGTTCCGTCCCGGCGTTCCAGACGCGGTCGGTCACCTCGAAGAGCGCACCCAGCCGATTGGAGGCGGTCTCGTCCGGGCCCATCACCCGGAAGGTGCTCGGATTGGCGGCCACCACGTCCCGCAGGAACGCGCCCAGGATCCGGGTCGGCTCGGCGAGGGTGGTCCCGGGGGCGGTGACGTCGACCGCGTAGTCACGGAAGTCGGGAAGAGTCAGATCACGCAGCAGCTCGCCCCCGTTGGCATGCGGGTTCGCACTCATCCGCCGGGGACCGCGGGGGGCGAGCGCGGCGAGTTCGGGCCGCGGGGCGCCGCCGGCATCGAAGAGCTCCTCCGGCCGGTAGGAGCGCAGCCACGCCTCCAGCTGGGCCAAGTGCCCGGGGTTGTCGTGCAACTGCGCGACGGGCACCTGGTGGGACCGCCACGTGCCCTCGACCGGCAGGCCGTCAACAGTGGCCGGCCCGGTCCACCCCTTGGGGGTCCGCAGCACGATCATCGGCCAGGTGGGGCGCTCGGTGTGGCCGTGGCGGCGGGCCCGGTCCTGGATCTCGTGGATCTCGTCGACGGCGGCGTCCAGGACGCCCGCCATCCGCTGGTGCACCGCGGCCGGGTCGTCCCCGGCCACGAAGTACGGATGGTACCCGTAGCCACGCAGGAGCGCGGTCAGCTCCTGCTCGGGGATGCGGGCCAGGATCGTCGGATTGGCGATCTTGTAGCCGTTGAGGTGCAGGACCGGCAGCACCGCGCCGTCGCGACCCGGGTCGAGGAACTTGTTGGAGTGCCAGCTCGCCGCGAGCGGGCCCGTCTCGGCCTCCCCGTCCCCCACGACGGCGCAGACCACCAGGTCGGGATTGTCGAAGGCCGCGCCGTAGGCGTGGGTCAGCACGTAACCGAGCTCGCCGCCCTCATGAATGGACCCGGGAATCTCCGGCGCGACGTGGCTGGGAATTCCGCCGGGGAAGGAAAACTGCCGGAACAGCCGCCGCATCCCCGCCACATCCCGGCCGATCGAGGGGTAGACCTCGCTGTAGGTACCTTCCAGGTAGGCGTTCGCCACGATGCCGGGACCGCCGTGACCCGGACCGATGATGTAGATGGCGTTCAGGTCCTTTGCCCGGATCACGCGGTTCAAATGGGCGTAGATGAGGTTCAGGCCGGGAGTCGTGCCCCAGTGCCCGAGCAGGCGCGGTTTGACGTGCTCCGGACGCAGCGGCTCGGCGAGCAGGGGATTGTCGAGCAGGTAGATCTGTCCGACGGACAGATAGTTCGCCGCTCGCCAGTAGGCGTGGATGAGGTCAAGCTCCACCGGGGACAACGGCCCCGCGGCCGGATCCGCCCCGCTCCGCTCGGCGTCGACGACGCTCGTCATCGGCTGTACTCTTTCTCCCAGTAAATCAATAGACGGCCGGCGGCGGGAAGGTCCGGCGCTCAGCCCTCCCCCACCAGCGGGCTGGAGGCGACCTCGGTGCCGTCATCCAGCGTCGAGATCCGGAAGTCGGCGAACACGTTGGGCGCCACCCGGAGCAGTTCCCGCAGGACGGCGACGGCAAGCCCGCGAATCTCCACGTCGGCATGCTCACTCGCCCGCATCCCGATGAAGTGCCGCCACGCCCGGTAGTTCCCGGTGACCACGATCCGGGTCTCGGTCGCGTTCATCAGCACCGACCGGGCCGCCTGGCGCGCCTGCTTGCGCCGTGAGACAGGCGCGGAAACGTCGGCGAACCGCTTCTCCAGACCTTCCAACAGGCGCCCGTAGGCCTCCAGCGAGGCCGCTGCGGCCTGTTGGAACAGGGCGTGCAGCTCCGGATCGGCCGCGATGACCTCCGGTTCCACCACGGCGGCGTCCCGCTCGGGGACGTAGCGCTGGGAGAGCTGGCTGTAGGAGAAGTGCCGGTGCCGGACCAGCTCATGGGTGAGGCTGCGCGACACCCCGGTGAGATAGAGCGATACGGTCCCGTGCTCGAGCACGGACAGATGCCCGACGTCGAGAATGTGCCGTAGGTAGCCGGCGTTGGTCGCGGTCGCCGGATTCGGCTTGTTCCAGCTCTGGTAGCAGGCCCGCCCGGCGAACTCGGCGAGGGCCTGACCGCCGTCGGCGTCGGTGCTCCAGGCCACGTCGTCCGGGGGGATGAACTCGGTCTTGGCGATCACCTGGACCCGAAGCCGCACGGACGTCGGTTCGGGCGTCGGCTGCGACACTGCCACCTCCATCATCTGGACGCGGGACCCGTTGCCCGGTCGCTGGCGGACTCCGCCCACGATAGACGGCGCCCATCCGCCGGGGCGCGGGGACCTCACCCGGCTGCGGCATGCACCCGGACGCCAGGCCTGCAATCACCCGACCGGGCCAGCAATCGCCCAACCGGGATCGTGTCGGCATCCACTTACCCGTCCGGTCACCCGATCGACGCGCGGGGATTGGCAGTCACGACCCGCGTGGTACACCGGAGGTGGACGCCTCGTCAGTCCCCAGCGACGAGGAGTCGCAGTGCCCGCCCTCACGGCGTGGCATGGCGCGGCCGGGGATCTCCGCCCCCGTCAATCCCCGGCCGCCCGGCCACGTCACGACGGACAGCCTCCCGGCGATGGCGCGGCGGCACGCCCGCCGCGCGCATCGGACCGCGGGCTGCGCACGACCCCCGGGCCCGCCGGTCAGCCCGCGGACGGGGTCCAGGTCGCCGGGTCCGCTGCGGACTGGTCCCCGGTGGCCATGTTCTTCACCTCGTGCGCCCGGCCATCGTCGAAGGGCGGGAACCAGACGAATCCGATGCCCTTGCGGGAGGCGTAGCGGACCTGCCTGGCCACCTTGTCCGGCTGGTGGTAGGTCTCCACCCGCAGCCCCCGGGTGCGCAGCTCGGCGGCCGTCGCGAGGGCGGCGGCGCGGCGCGGCGCGGCGGGGATCACGACTAGCACGTCGGCGGGGCTGGACGGCCCGGTGGTGAGCAGGCCCTCGGCCAGTAGCTTGGCGAAGATGCGGGTGAGGCCGATCGAGATCCCGACGCCGGGGAGGTTGCGGCGGATGAAGGAGCCGGCAAGGTTGTCGTACCGTCCCCCCGAGCAGATGCTGCCGAAGTCCGGCCAGCCGACGAACTTCGCCTCGTAGACGGTCCCGGTGTAGTAGTCGAGACCGCGGGCGATCGAGAGGTCCGCGACCACGTCGCCGGCGGGCAGGTCGGCGAGATCGCCGAGAACCGCGGCGAGCTCGTCGAGCCCCTCGGAGAGCAGGTCCGATTTCACCCCGAGCCGGCGTACCTCCTCGACGACGCCGGGATCGCAGCCCCGAATGCCCGTGAGCTCCAGGCAGGCGCGCACCCGGTCCGGGTCGAGCCCGACCGCGGTGGTCAGCAGCCCCTCCACCCCCGCGAGGCCGATCTTGTCGAGCTTGTCGGCGACCCGGATGACGGCCAGCGGATCGCCGATGCCCAGGCCCTCGTAGAAGCCCTGGAGCACCTTGCGATTGTTGATGTTGAGGGTCCAGGGCGGAACGCCGAGGGTGCCCAGGACCTCGTGCACGATGCGGGGAAGTTCCGTGTCGAAGTGCAGGGGCACCTGATCAACGTTGATCACGTCGATGTCGCACTGGGTGAACTCGCGGAAGCGGCCCTCCTGGGGACGCTCCCCCCGCCACACCCGCTGGATCTGGTAGCGCTTGAACGGGAACACGAGGTCGTTGAAGTGGGCGGCCACGTACCGCGCGAAAGGCACTGTGAGGTCGAAGTGCAGGCCGAGGCGGGCGCTGTCGTCGTCGGCGTCGGCCTGCAGGCGGCGTAGCGTGTAGACCTCCTGGGAGGTCTCCCCCTTCGCGGTCAGCACCTCGAGCGCCTCGACCGAGGGGGTCTCTACCGAGCAGAAGCCGTACCGCTCGAACGTCGCCCGGATGGTGTCGAGCCAGCGCTGCTCGACGAGACGGACCTCGGGCAGCCACTCGGGAAATCCGCTCACGGGCAGGGGACGGACGATCGGCGCGTCACTCATCGCCGCGGAATCTCCTCATCATCTCGAACGGACGGGCACCTGCCGCCCCGGGCACGGTCAACCGCGAAGCCGGGTGGCAGTCACCGATGTCGAGCGAGGAGACGCATGAGCAGCAGCCTATCGCGTGGGGCTCGTTGACCTCACAGCCGGAGAGCGATTCCACGGCGGGGATGGGGCCCGTTCCACCGGGCCCCATCCCGTCGATCACACCGGGTGCCCCGCGCGCGCCTCGACCTCCGCGAGCCGCGCACCCGTCTCGCCGCACTGCTCGACCGGCGCCGGCGGCGCTCCGTCCCCCCGGTGCCGCTGCTCCGGCAACGAGCTCGGGATGACGCCGGTCGGCCGGCCGGGGGCCAGGTAGACCCATCCGGCCTGGCGCCACTGGTCGGCGTCGAGCGCGTGCCGGGCGTCCACCACGACCTTGCGCCGGACCACGGCCCCGAGCCGGGCCGGGTCCAGGTCGGCGAACTGGCGCCACTCGGTGAGCAGGACCAGCGCGTCGGCCCCCTCGACCACGGCCTCGACGGAGTCGCTGTAGGCGAGGCCGGGCCGGGCCTGCCGGGCGTTGCGCGTCGCGACCGGATCCACGACCGTCACCCCGGCGCCGGTCTCGGCCAGTAGCCCCGCGACCGCGAGCGCCGGGGAGTCCCGCACGTCGTCGGAGTTGGGCTTGAACGCGGCGCCCAGCACGACGAGGCGCCGGCCGACCAGCGTGCCGTCGAGGGCTGCGGTGACCAGGTCCACCACACGGTCCCGGCGACGATTGTTGATCTCGTCGATCTCACGCAGGAAACGCAGCGCCGCACCGACCCCGAGCTCGTCTGCGCGGGCCTGGAAGGCCCGGATGTCCTTGGGTAGGCAGCCGCCCCCGAACCCCACCCCCGGACGCAGGAAGTTCCCGCCGATGCGCACGTCGTGGGACAGCGCCTCGGCCAGCGTCAGGACATCGGCATCGACCGCCTCGCACACCTCCGCCATCGCGTTGATGAAGGAGATCTTCGTCGCGAGAAAGGAGTTGGCCGCCGTCTTCACCAGCTCGGCCGTCGCGTAGTCGGTCACGATGACCGGCACCCCCTGGGCGATCACCGGCGCGAAAGCAGCCCGCAGCGCTCCCTCCGCAGCCGGGGAGGCGACACCGAAGACGAGCCGGTCCGGTCGCAGGGTGTCGGCCACCGCGAAGCCCTCCCGGAGGAACTCCGGGTTCCAGGCCAGCTGGACGCCGGCGAGATCGCTGGAGATGTCGGCAGCGGGCTCGTCCACCTCGTCATGGCCCAACCCGTCATGGCCCACCTCGACGCGGCCCACCTCGACGCGGCCCAACCCGCCGGCCCCCGCCGCGCCGGGCGCCGTCTCGCCCGCGACCGGGCGGTTCGCCGGGGCGAGCTGCGCGATCGTCCGGGCGAGCCCCGCAGCCGTGCCGGCCGGCACCGTCGACTTGCCGACCACGAGGCACGGCCGGGTCAGCAGCGGCGCGAGGCGCTCGATGGCGGCGTGCAGGTGGCTCAGGTCCGCCCCGTAACCGTCGGCACGCTGGGGGGTGCCCACACAGACGAAGTGCACGTCGCCGAACTCGGCAATCTCCTCGAAGGAGGTGGTGAAACGCAGCCGTCCGGTCCGGAGGTTCGCGCGCAGGAGGTCGACGAGGTCGGGCTCGAAGAACGGGATCTCCCCCGCGGACAACCGCTCGATCTTCGAATGGTCGACGTCCACGGCGAGCACCTCGAAGCCAAGCTCCGCCATGCACACCGCGTGGGTGGCCCCCAGGTACCCGGTGCCGATGACGGTCAGGCGTGGACGAGGCCCGGTTCCGGGCGCCGCCGCATCATCAAGGCTGTCCGACGAGCTCATCAGGCTCCTCCTCATCGTCGTACCCCCCTGGATTGAGACGCTGAAACTCCCAGGCGTCCCGGCACATGTCCGCGACATCCCGGCGGGCTGACCAGCCGAGTGCCGTACGGGCGAGCGCCGCGTCGGCGACCAGGGCGGCGACGTCCCCCGGCCGCCTCGCCACGACGCGACTGGGGAGATCACGAGCGCAGGCCGCGGAGAAGGCCGCGAGCAGTTCCCGCACGGAGGTGCCAGCGCCGGTCCCAAGGTTGATGACCCGATGTCCCGCCTGGTCATCGAGATGATCGAGAGCGAGTCGATGGCCCTCCGCCAGGTCGACCACGTGGATGTAGTCGCGTACGCCCGTGCCGTCGGGCGTGGGGTAGTCGTCGCCGAAGATGGACAGCTCCGGGCGCCGGGCGACCGCCACCTGGGCCAGGTAGGGCATGACGTTGTTCGGCACCCCACGGGGATCCTCGCCGAGCAGGCCCGACTCGTGCGCCCCGGCGGGGTTGAAGTATCGCAGGGACGTCACGTGCCAGGACGGATCCCGGGCGCAGAGGTCGGCGAGGATCTGCTCGCACATCCATTTGGTGCGCGCGTAGGGATTGGTCGGGCGGGCCGGCGTGTCCTCGGCGATCGGCACCTTGTCCGCCGCTCCGTAGATTGCGCACGAGGACGAGAAGACCAGCCGGCGCACGCCGTGCTCCGCCATCACGCGGACCAGACCCAACGTCGCGTTGACGTTCGTGTCGTAGTACTCCAGCGGGATGTCGACCGACTCGCCGACGGCTTTGAGAGCGGCGAAGTGAACAACGGAATCGATCTTCCATCGGCGGAACACGTCACCGAGCGCCGCCCGGTCACGGACATCGAGCCGCACGAAGTCGATGTCGCCGTCCACCACCTTACGCAGCCTGTCCAGCACCCGCGGTGAGCTGTTGACGAAGTTGTCCACTCCCACCACCCGATGACCCGCGGCGAGCAGGTCCACCCAGGTATGGGAGCCGATGAACCCCGTCGCCCCGGTCACCAGGACCGTCTCGGCTCGACTCGTCGACGTCATAGCTCGGTTATCCACTTCTTCGGTGATCAACTGAAACAACTCGTCACCGGTGCTCCACACCGGCCCGGAACAACCGATCCCGGCAGCAGGATCAACCCGACAGCGGCTAGGATCGACACCACGGCCACGCCCGTCGCCGGTGCCCTTCGGCTGGACCGCGCGGTCCCGACCGTTCGGGCAGCGAACACCGCGATGGGCACGGGCACACCCGGGGCGACGGACATCAGGCACAGCAGAACATAACCCCCAGGTCGGTGCATCACCGACCTGATAGCGGCCGCGGCGATCCCGGGGACGACGGCGATCCCGGTGAACCAGGCGATCGGCGCGAGCAGGAGCCCCGGTCCGGTCACAGCGCCAGCGTCGGGTAGTGCACCGCCGGTGGCAAGAACCGCGCGCACGGCACCCGGGACCGGCGGCTCACGTCCCGGAAGAAGATGTCCAGGAGGTGGCGTGGCCACGGGAACTCTCGGGTCACCATTGCCGCGGACCTCCCGGGCCCGTCGCCGTTCGCCCACGCATCGGCGGCGAAGGCCCCGCCTCGGCCTGAGCGCGCACAGCAGGTAGGTGACGCTGACATCCTCGGCGGGTTGCGGACCAATGCCACCGATCCCACGTAACGCGGCGGTGCACACGGCATGGCGCCGGCCATCGCGAACCCTCCCCCGCAAACAGAAAGTCACGTTCCCCGCGCGGCCACGTTCCCGGAAAGCCACGTCCCCGGAAAGCTCGGTGGCCGGGCGGGACACCTGTGACGCCGGTCAAGCGACCTGACGGCTCTCCGCGAGCTGGCCGGCGAACCAGGAGATCGTCCGGGTGAGCC
Source organism: Frankia sp. CeCAU1 (assembly GCF_977971845.1). Lineage (NCBI taxonomy): Bacteria > Bacillati > Actinomycetota > Actinomycetes > Frankiales > Frankiaceae > Frankia > Frankia sp. CeCAU1. Next base: position 43,292 of record NZ_CDWWXA010000001.1, read on the forward strand.
CGTCGTGCAGGCTCGTCTTCGGTTCCCAGCCCAGGAGGGTCCGGGCGAGGGTGATGTCGGGTTGACGCACCGAGGGGTCGTCCTGGGGCCGCGGGACGAAGGTGATCGGCGCCGTCGATCCGCACCGGTCACGGACGAGCACCGCGGTGTCGAGGATCGACATCTCGTGCGGGTTCCCAATGTTCACGGGCCCGGGCAGGTCCGAGTGCAGAAGTCGGACGATGCCGTCGATCAGGTCGTCGACGTAACAGATGGACCGGGTCTGGGTTCCGTCACCGGCGACCGTGATGGGCTCGCCCCGCAGCGCCTGGGAGATGAAGGCGGGAATGGCGCGACCGTCGTCGACCCGCATCCGCGGGCCGTAGGTGTTGAAGATCCGGACAATACCGGTGTCGACACCGTGTTTGCGCCGATAGGCCATGGTCACTGCCTCGGAGAAGCGCTTGGCCTCGTCGTACACACTGCGCGGGCCGACCGGGTTCACGTTGCCCCAGTAGCCTTCCGGCTGGGGATTGACCTGTGGATCGCCGTAGGACTCCGAGGTCGAGGCGAGCAGGAACCGAGCATTCTTCTGCCGCGCCAGGCCAAGGGCGTGGAAGGTACCGAGCGAGCCGACCTTGAGCGTTTCGATCGGCAGCTCGTAGTAATCCACCGGAGATGCCGGGGACGCAAAGTGCAACACGGCGTCGACCGGACCGGAAACATAAATGAAATCATTCACATCCCGGTTGACCAGGCGGAAACGTGGGTCGGCGAGCAGATGCTCCACATTCTCCGGCCTGCCGGTGAGGAAGTTGTCGAAACAGATGACCTCGTAGCCGCCGTCCAGTAGGCGTTCACAGAGATGACTGCCCAGAAAACCGGCGCCGCCGGTCACTATCGCACGCACGTCGTGTGCTCCCGGATCTGGAATACAGAGGACCCCGGAGAGTGCCCGTCGATCGCTGTCCGGAGTCCGGCGACGACGGGCGTCCTCCCTTGAGCCATGCGAAGGAGGCGGCGCATCCGATCAGATCGCGCCGCGAGGCCAGGTTGGAGGATCGGGGGAAACGGACATCAAATGATCGGAGACTCAGAGGATCAGTAGCTGCTCACCCGCCGGAGCACTCAGCATGGACACTGCCGGACCGATCTCGAATGGCCGCAGGACACGAACACCGCACTACCCCCCAGTAGTCTGATGGCCGACAACGCCGACCCTCTGCGGCATCGTACACAGGCCATCGACGCGTTAAGTACGCGGCCCGGCTCAGTCTCCCTCCTAGCCACGTCGATACGATATAACCACCTGTCACCGATGGCGCCCGACTCCCTACGGGAGATGTCAATGGCCGTCCCGGAGCCGCCTGCATTGGATGAGCAATTCACCGCCAGGGGACGGGGCACGGTCACCCGCGGGAGTGCCGCTCGAGGACGATCGCGTGACGCATCGCGGCGCGTCCCCGGCGGGTGTCCCCGGCATCTCCATAGGAGACCGCGAGCCGGTACCAGCGACGCCATTCACCCGGCGCCGCCTCGACCTCCGCCCGACGCTGGGCGAACGCGGCGTCGGCCGAGGCGCGGTCGATCCGGCCCGACGGCCGGCGCACGAGAACCGGCTCGTCGGCACGGGCGCCGGGGTTGAAGCCGCGGGCGGTGCCGGACTCGACGTCAGCCGTCGCATCCGCGGCTACGTCGAACATCCGGGCAAGCCGCTCGGTGTCGCGGCCGAAACGCAGCTCACGCAGGATGACGACGGCGCCGATCATCGGAAGCAGCACGACACCGAGACCGAGTCCACGGGCCGCCCAGCGATCGTCGCCGAGCAACTGGATTCCCCGCCACCCGATCAGCCCGAGGTAGAAGCCACACGCCGCGACAAGCACGGCCACCAGCCAGCGGGCCCTCACCTGGACGCCCCACCGGATGCCGACGCCACCGGGCCGTCCGGATCCAGCCGGATCCGCGCCCCGGGTGCCGCCAAGGTCGCCACGACCGGCATCCGCCGCTTGACCAGGGAGCACACGTCGTCGGGGCGCGCCCGGGCCAGGCAGCTGAACGTCGTACCAAGATCGATACAAAAGACGCTACGGGTACCCGCCGGGAAACGACGGTCAACGTGTCCGACCACATCCGGAAACCTATCTTTCGCGGCCCGTGGTGGCAGCAGGCACCTGCCCCAAGATGCCCGCGGCGCTAGCCCAGGTCGAGCAGCGACTCCAGACCGACCGTGAGTCCCGGTCGCTCGCCGACCTTCCGCACGCTCAGCAGCACCCCCGGCATGAACGAGGTGCGGTCGTAGGAATCGTGCCGCAGGGTGAGGGTCTCCCCCGCGCCCCCGAGCAGGACCTCCTGATGCGCGACGAGCCCGGCGAGGCGGACGGCATGCACCGGCACGCCGTCGACCCGGGCGCCACGGGCACCGTCGAGGGCGGCGGTTGTCGCGTCCGGGCCGGCCACCGGCAACCCGGCGGTGGTACGCGCCGCGGCGACCAGCTGCGCGGTACGCCGGGCGGTGCCGCTCGGCGCGTCGGCCTTGCCGGGATGGTGCAACTCGATGATCTCCACCGAGTCGAAGAACCGGGCGGCCCGGGCGGCGAACGTCATCATCAGCACGGCGGCTACCCCGAAGTTCGGCGCGACGAGCACCCCGACCCCCGGTGCCGCGGCCAGCCAGCCACGCAGGGTCGCGAGCCGCGGCTCGTCGAAGCCGGTGGTGCCGACGACGACGTGCTTGCCGGCCTGGACGCACCAGCGGAGGTTGTCCATCACCGCGTCGGGAGTGGTGAAGTCGACGACGACGTCGGCCGCGGCGAGCGCACCACGGTCATCGCCGGTGCCGAGGGCCGCGACCAGCGCCAGGTCGGCGGCGGCCTCGACGGCGGCACACACCGTCGACCCCATCCGTCCCCGTGCACCGAGCACCCCCACTGCTGTCCCGGCTACCGGGACAGCGCCGGCTACCGGGACAGCGCCGGCTACCGGGACAGCGCCGGTTACCGGGCGGGACTCGGAGTCGGACATCGGTGAACCTCGCGGGATGAGAGTCGCTAACGGGCGACGGCAGCGCTGAAGTCGTGGTCGTCGAAGGGTCCGATGACGCCCAGGGCCCAGGACTGGTCCAGCAGCTCCCGCGCGATCGCGGTGACATCGTCGAGGGTGACCGCGTCCACCCGGGCGATGATCTCGTCGACCGACAGGACCTCACCGTGGACGAGCTCGCTCTTGCCGAGGCGGCTCATCCGGGATCCGGTGTCCTCCAAGCCGAGGATCATCGAGCCGCGGTTCTGCCCACGGGCCCGGTCGAGTTCCTCCGCACTGATCCCGTGCTCGGCGATCTGACGTACCTGCTCACGGGCGAGCTCGAGGACCATGTCGGCACGCTTGGGGGCGCATCCGGCATAGACGCCGAACAGGCCCGCGTCGGCGAAGTGGGAGGCGAACGAGCCCACCGAGTACGCCAGCCCCCGCTTCTCCCGGATCTCCTGGAACAGCCGCGAGCTCATCCCACCGCCCAGCGCCGTCGACAGCACGCCGAGCGTGTAACGGCGCGGATCGTGCCGGGACAGTCCCCTGGTGCCGAGCACGAGATGCGCCTGCTCGGTCGGCCGGTCGGTCACGACGATGCCGGGCGGCGGCGGGTAGTCGTACGATCCGCCACGCACCTCGAACGGCTCGGCGCTCACCGTCAGACGGTCGGCGAACGCCTCGGCGACCAGCGCCAGCGCCCGGTCGTGCGCCAGGTTGCCGGCGATGGAGACCACCATCGCCGGCGGGACGTACCGGGAGCGGTAGTAGTCCGCGATGGTCTCCCGGCCCAGCCCCTCGATCGACTCGGTCGTCCCGAGCACCGGGCGGCCGAGTACCGACGACCCGAGCATCGCCGCCGCGAATACGTCATGGACGAGGTCACCCGGGTCGTCCTCGTACATGGCGATCTCCTCCAGGATCACGCCACGCTCGGCCTCGACGTCGTCGGCCGTCACCAGCGAGTTGGTGACCATGTCGGCGATGACGTCGACGGCCATCGCGAGATCGGAGTCGAGCACCCGCACGTAGTAGCAGGTGTACTCCTTGCCGGTGAAGGCGTTGATGTCCCCGCCGACCGCCTCGACCGACGCGCTGATAGTCAACGCGTCCCGGCTGGGCGTGCCCTTGAACAGCAGGTGCTCCAGGTAGTGGGAGCATCCGGCGGTCACCGGCGTCTCGTCGCGCGAGCCCACCGCGACCCAGACGCCGATCGCGACCGAGCGCACCCCGGGGACCCGCTCGGTGATGACCCGCAGACCGCCGGGGAGCACGGTGCGGCGCGCCGTGCCGTCCAGCAACGATTCGCCACCGACCCCGCCAGCAGCGAGCAGGTGCGCGGCCCGGGCGCCGGGAACCGGCTTGTTCCGCGGCGCGCCGGCGGTCCCCGCTGAGCAGGTCAGGTCGGGCGTGGGAGTGTCGGACACGACGGGCCGTCAGGAGGCGGCGGCCGCCGCGTCGGCGGCTTCGGCACTCGGGGACAGGCTGATCTTCCCGCGGCTGTCGATCTCGGTGATCTCGACCTGAAGCTTCTGACCCACCGTCAGGACGTCCTCCACCTTCTCTACCCGCTTACCGCCGGAGAGTGTCTTGAGCTTGCTGACGTGGAGCAGACCGTCCCGGCCCGGGGTGAGCGAGACGAAGGCCCCAAAATTGGTGATCTTCACAATCGTCCCCAGATAACGCTCGCCGACCTCGGGCATCTGCGGGTTGGCGATCGCGTTGATCGCCGACCGGGCGGACTCCGCCGACGGACCGTCCACCGCGCCGATGTAGATCGTCCCGTCGTCCTCGACGGTGATCTCGGCACCACTGTCCGCCTGGATCTGGTTGATCATCTTACCCTTGGGCCCGATGACCTCCCCGATCTTGTCCACCGGGATCTTGACGGAGATGACCCGCGGGGCGTGAGCGGACATCTCGTCCGGGCTGCCGATGGCCTCGGCCATCACGTCGAGGATCGCGAGCCGCGCCCCGCGCGCCTGCTGGAGCGCCGCGGCGAGGACCGAGGCCGGGATACCGTCGAGCTTGGTGTCGAGCTGGAGCGCGGTGACGAAGTCCCGGGTGCCGGCGACCTTGAAGTCCATGTCCCCGTAGGCGTCCTCGGCCCCGAGGATGTCGGTCAGGGTGACGTAGGAGTCGTCGGCGTGGATGAGGCCCATCGCGATCCCGGCGACCGGCGCCTTGAGCGGTACCCCGGCGTTGAGCAGCGACAGGGTGCTCGCGCACACCGAGCCCATGCTCGTTGACCCGTTCGAGCCCAGCGCCTCGGATACCTGCCGGATCGCGTAGGGGAACTCCTCGCGGCTGGGCAGCACCGGGAGCAGGGCCCGCTCGGCGAGTGCCCCGTGGCCGATCTCCCGGCGCTTCGGCGAACCGACGCGGCCGGTCTCGCCGGTGGAGTACGGCGGGAAGTTGTAGTTGTGCATGTACCGCTTGGTGCGGTCGGGGTTGAGCGTGTCGACCGTCTGCTCCATGCGCAGCATGGCCAAGGTCGTGACGCCGAGGATCTGCGTCTCGCCCCGCTCGAACAGTGCCGAGCCGTGTACCCGCGGGATGTAGTCGACCTCGGCCGACAGCGCGCGGATCTCGGTTGTCGAGCGACCGTCGATGCGCACGCTCTCGGTCACGATGCGGGAGCGGACGAGCTTCTTGGTCAGCGCCCGGTAGGCGGCGCCGATCTCTTTCTCTCGCCCCTCGAACTGGGAGGCCACCTTCTCGGCCGCGAGCTGGCGGACCCGGTCGAGCTCGTTCTCGCGCTCAGCCTTGCCGGGGATGCGCAGCGCGGCGGACAGCTCGTCGCCGATTGCCGCGGACAGCGCGTCCAGCACGTCGTCGTGATAGTCGATGAAGACGGGGAACTCCCGGGCAGGCTTCGCGGCGAGCGCGGCCAGCTCGCTCTGGGCCCGGCAGAGCTCACGGATGGCGGGCTTCGCCGCCTCGAGGCCTGCGGCCACGACCTCCTCGGTGGGAGCCGGCGCGCCGTGCGCGAGCAGCTCGACCGTGCCCGGGGTCGCCTCGGCCTCCACCATCATGATCGCGACGTCCGAGCCGTCCTCGATCACCCGACCGGCCACGACCATGTCGAAGGTCGCCCGAGCGAGCTCCGCATGGGTCGGGAAGGCGATCCACTCGCCGTCGACGAACCCGACCCGGGTCGCACCGATCGGCCCGGTGAAGGGCAGGCCGGACAGCGTCGTCGACGCGCTGGCCGCGTTGATGGCGACCACGTCGTAAAGGGTGTCGGGATCCAGGGCGAGCACGGTGGCCACGACCTGGATCTCGTTGCGCAGCCCCTTGGCGAACGACGGCCGCAGCGGCCGGTCGATGAGCCGGCAGGTGAGGATCGCGTCCTCGCTGGGGCGGCCCTCCCGCCGGAAGAACGAACCGGGGATGCGCCCGGCCGCGTACATCCGCTCCTCGACATCCACCGTCAGCGGGAAGAAGTCGAGCTGTTCCTTGGGCTGCTTGCTGACCGTCGTCGCCGAGAGCACCATCGTGTCGCCCAGGTAGGCGACGGCGGAGCCGGCGGCCTGCTTGGCGAGACGCCCGGTCTCGAACCGGACCGTCCGGTCTCCGGCCGGGGTCGCGATGACCGCTTCGGCCGCATGTGTCGAGTCGTCCACTCGAACCACTCCATCCTCTTCCTCGGCCGGATCCACGCGGCCGAGCCTCTTCTACGGCCGGGTCCACGCCAACGAGGATGCCGGTGCTCAGTCGAAGTCCCCGGGTCCGGTGCCCGTACCCATCCCGGCGACCACGACCGAGGACCGGCGGCTCGCACCACCACGGACCCGGCCAGGTCCTCCACACCGCCGAGCGGACGACTCCGCCGACGGCTCGACGCATTCGGTACCTACCCCCGATGCGTCAGAGGGAGCGTCCCAGCCGGGCCGCTCCCTCTTCGCGCTACCGCCGTAGCCCGAGTCGCTCGATCAGAGCGCGGTATCGGTTGATATCCGTCTTCGCCAGGTAGTTCAGCAGCCGTCGGCGACGGCCGACGAGTAGCAGCAGACCGCGGCGGCTGTGGTGATCGTGCTTATGCACCTTGAGATGCTCGGTCAGGTCACTGATCCGACGGGTCAGCATCGCGACCTGCACCTCGGGCGAGCCCGTGTCCCGCTCGACGGTGGCGTAATCGGACATGATCTTCTGCTTGACGTCGCTCGCGAGCGGCACGCTCCACCTTCTCCTTCTGTTTCGGGACGGCGCACGTCCGGGGTCTTCCCCACCCGGATCGATCACCGGACCTCGGCACCATCGCCGTCCGGTCCGGACACACCGCACCCGCCTGACCGGGAAGCCTATCAACCCGAGGAGAGCCGCTCGGCCACCGGCGGAGTTCAGCCGAGTTCAGACGAGCAGGGTTGCCGCGCGGGTGGCCTCCACATCCGCGGCCATCTGGGTGACGAGCTCGGCCACCGAGTCGAAGCGCAGGGTCGGACGCAGCCGATGAGTGAACTCGTAGGCCATGTACTCGCCGTAGAGATCCTCGTCGAAGTCCAGGAGAAACGCTTCGACGCGCCGGTCGCGTCCCTCGAACGTCGGATTCGTACCGATCGAGATGGCGGCGGGCTGGCGGCGGCCGGACCAGCAGGCGAAGCCCGCGTACACGCCGTCCGCCGGAACGGCGGCCCACGGCGTCACCTGGATGTTCGCCGTAGGATAGCCGATGGTGCGGCCACGCGCGTCGCCGTGCACGACGACACCCTCGACCCGATGCGGCCGGTCCAGCCCGGCCGCCGCGGCCGCCACGTCGCCCTCGGCCACCCGGGCACGGATCGCCGTCGAGGAGAGCACCTGCTCGCCGGAGCGGACGAGACGGACCCCGTCAACCTCGAATCCCTCCCGGGCGCCCGCCTCCGACAGCGTCGCGAGCCTCCCGGCGGCCCGGTGACCGTAGGTGAAGTTCTCCCCCACCACGACCACGCTCGCCCGCAGCCGCTCGACCAGTATCCCGTGCACGAAGTCAGCCGGGGAGACCCGACTGAACTCCAGCGTGAACGGCTCGACGCAGAGCGCGTCCACCCCGGTCCCGGCCAACAGTTCGGCCTTGAAACGCAGCGTCGTGAGCAGGGCGGGATGGCTGCCGGGTCGCAGCACCTCGCCGGGATGCGGGTCGAAGGTCAACACCAGCGAACGCTCACCGCGTTCCCGCGCCAGCCGGACCGCCCGGCCGATGATCTGCCGGTGTCCGAGGTGCACCCCGTCGAAGAAGCCAATCGTGACGACCCCGCCCCGCCACTGGACAGGCGTGTTCTCCGCCCCTCGCCACGTTTGCACGTGCGAAGCCTAGGACATTCTCGTGGGGCGCCGTCGGGCCACCGAACCCCGGCCGGGGCCGCCGGACTGGGCCGGGGCGAAGACGACGAGCGACCGGACCGCATGCTCGATCTCCTCGACCAGGGCCAGCACGGTCCCGTCGGGACCGAAGACGCCGTACGTACCCGGCCGTCCTACCGGGGGCAACCGTCGGCCATGGGACACGTCCGCTGCCGCCTCCGCCGTCACGTCGCGGCGCAGGAAGCCGGCCGCGACCGCGTCGGTCAGCGACGTGACCGCCCGCGGCCCCAGCTCGGCGAACGTGTCGAGAGTCACTGCGCCCGCCAGATCGAAGGGACCAACGGCGGTGCGCCGCAGGGCGGTCAGATGCGCCCCGCAGTCCAACGCCGCCCCGAGATCACGGGCGAGCGCCCGCACGTATGTTCCGCTGGAGCAACCGACCGTGACCTCCAGATCGGTTCCGGCCGGGTCCACCGCCCCGTCGCCCGCAGCCCGCCGCGCCAGCAGGTCGAAGCGGTGGACCGTCACCCGGCGTGGGGCGAGATCGACCACCTCGCCGGCCCGGACCCTGGCGTACGCGCGTACCCCGCCCACCTTGACCGCGCTCACGCTGGCAGGAACCTGGTCGAGCACCCCGGTAAGGGCCGCCATGGCCCGCGTGAGCCGGTCGGCGTCGACGTCCACCGGACGGTCCTCGACCGGCGCGCCCTCGGCGTCGTCGGTCGTGGTAGTCCGGCCGAGCCGGATCGTGGCATCGTACACCTTGTCGGTGAGGGCGAGATGTCCGAGCAGGCGGGTTCCCCGGCCGGCTCCCAGCACCAGCACGCCCGTCGCCATCGGATCGAGGGTGCCCGCGTGGCCGATCCGACGCTGCCCGAGAATGCGCCGCGCCCTGGCGACGACATCGTGCGACGTCCAGCCGGCTGGCTTGTCCACGACGACGAGCCCGTCGACCTGTGGCCCGGGGCTGGGACCGGATCCCCGGCGGGATGCGGCTCCCCCCGGCCGCGCGGGTCCCCGGGTGGATCCCCCCCGGGTGTTCACCGCGGGCTCCGGACCGCGTTCCTCGGGCCACCCGGGCCGCACGGATTCTCCCGCGTCCCCGGGCCCCCCAGGCGCGGAGCCCGCGCCAGCGCGTCCCGAAGCACGTCCATCAACTCGTCGGGCGTCGTCCCGCAGGAGAATCCGGCGGCGAAGCGATGGCCGCCACCACCGAGAGCCGTACAGACCGCGCCGACGTCAACGTCCCCCTTGGAACGGACCGAGACCTTCCAGACGTCACCATCCTGCTTGCAGACAAGGGCGACCTCTGCCTCCGACACGGTGCGCACCGTGTCGATGAGCCCCTCGATCTCGTCGTACTCCAGTCCCGCGGCGCGCAGATCGGCCTGGCTGCACCAGGACCAGACGAGGTCGTACTCGGGCTCCAGCCGGACGCGGCCGAGAACCTCCCCGAGTAGCTTGAGATAGCCGAAGCGGTGGGTGTCCCACAGGGCACGGCTGATCAGGTCGGGACGGATGCCCGTGGCCACCAGCCGGGCGGCCAGTTGGTGCACCGCCGGTGTCGTCGCGGCGAAACGGAACGATCCCGTGTCGGTTGCCAGACCGGTGTAGATCGCTGTCGCGATGTCCCGGTCGAGCCGCACGCCCAGGGCATCGACGAGGTCGATGACCATGGCGCTGGTCGAGGCCGCCTCGGGGTCGACCAGATTGAGATCGCCGAACCGGGTGTTGGAGGCATGGTGGTCGACGACCAGGACCCGGCAACCGGCCGTGGTGCTGGCGAGCCTGCCCAGCCGGGGCCGGCTGCCGGCGTCCAGGGTCACCACGAGACCCGGCCTGCCGGTGACGGCCTCGGGGGCCACCAACAGATCCTGACCGGCGAGGAAGCGAAGCACCCGGGGAACGACGAAGGGATCCGCGTCGAAGGACACCCGCGGCCTTCCGCCCAGCGACCGCAGCGCGAGCCCCAGCGCCAACGCCGATCCGAGACTGTCCCCGTCGGGGTTCACGTGGGCGATCAGCAGGATGTCGTCACCGGCGTCGATCGCGCCGGTCAGTGCGGTCACCGCGGCCTGGAAATCACCGGTCGGACCGGCACCGTCCGGGCGGGAGCGGTTGACCGACGCCGCCGGCGGGTCCGCGAGATCGGTCGCATCGCTCATCGTCAGTTCCCATCGCCGCTGTCTCGTCCCATCGCAGCTGTCTCGTGCCTGTCACCGCGGTGTCCCGGGCCCGTACCCCGTCATCCCTCCTGCCGGGCCGTCCCGCCGTACTCGTCCACCTCGCCCAGCTCATCCGGCTCGCCCAGCTCATCCGGCTCGCCGGCGGCGGAGCGCGGCCGGCGGTAGGGATCGTCGTCGCCCGCCGGGCGAGCATCCCGACGGACCTCGGCCAGATACGCGTCGCGTTCCCGGGCAACGCTGATCAGCTTCTCCAGATGCTGGGCGTCGTCGGGAAGCCGGTCATGAACGAAGGTGAGCGTCGGGGTCACCTTCACCCCCGTGGCCCGGCCGACCTGGCTGCGCAGCAGCCCCCGGGCGGATTCGAGCGCCTGGGCCGACGCCTGCCGCGCCGTCTCATCGCCGTAGACGGTGTAGAAGACCGTCGCGTCGACCAGATCCGGCGTCAGCCGCACATCCGTGACGGTCACCATGCCGAGTCGAGGATCCTTGACGCCACGCTCCAGCGTGGACGCCACGACCTCGCGGATACGCACGGCCAGCCGCCGTGCCCGGGCCGGATCAGCCACCGTCCACCTCCTTGCTCGCCGGTCCCGCCGGCGGCACGCTCACCGCGGCAGATGCACCGGGTGCATGCGGTTCACCGGGTGCATGCGGTTCGTCGTCCGCGTCGTCCGCCGAAAAGTAGCGCGCCCGCGCGGCGAGCACCTCGACGTCCGGTCGCTGGGCCACCAGCTGCTCGCAGGAACAGAGGACCTCGACGCAGTGCGCCCGGTCCGCGGCGACGACCGCCATCCCGATCTCGGCTCGCCGGTACAGATCATGATGGCCGGTCTCGGCCACGCTGAGGGCGAAACGGCGACGCAGCTCCGCCACGATCGGCCGCACCACCGACCGTTTCTCCTTCAACGAGTGCACGTCACCGAGCAGCAGATCAAGGCTGAGGGTTCCGATCCACATGGTCGTCTCCCGCCGCCGGGCACACACCACCGGTGACGATCGGGCAGACAGCTCGATCGTCACCGGCCGCGGACGTGCTCAGGCGCGGGGAACCTCCCGTTGCTCGAACGTCTCGATCACGTCATCGATCTTGATGTCGTTGAACGACCCGAGACCGATACCGCACTCGTAGCCCTCGCGGACCTCCGTCGCGTCGTCCTTGAAACGCTTGAGCGACTCGACCGTGAGGTTGTCGGCCACGACGACGCCGTCGCGGATGAGCCTGGCCTTGGTGTTCCGCCGGATGACGCCGGAACGGACCAGAGAGCCGGCCACGTTGCCGATCCGCGGCACGCGGAAGACCTCGCGGACCTCGGCGGTACCGAGCTGCGCTTCCTCGTAGACGGGCTTGAGCATGCCCTTCAGGGCGTTCTCGATGTCCTCGATAGCCTGGTAGATCACCGAGTAGTACCGGACCTCGACGCCCTCACGGTCGGCCAGCTCCGTCGCCTTGCCCTGCGGCCGGACGTTGAAGCCGATGATGATCGCGTCGGACGCCGACGCCAGCATCACGTTGGTCTCAGTGATCGCGCCGACCCCACGGTCGATGATCCGCAGACCGACCTCGTCACCGACATCGATCTTGAGCAAGGCGTCCTCGAGCGCCTCGACCGAACCGGACACATCGCCCTTGAGGATGAGGTTGAGCTGGGTCTTCTCGCCCTCCTTCATCCGCTCGAGGATCGTCTCCAGCGTCGGACGGCCCCGGCTCAGCGCCAGCTCCGCGTTACGCTCGCGGGCCTGACGCCGTTCGGCGATCTGACGGGCCACCCGGTCCTCGGGCACCACCAGGAAGTTGTCACCCGCGTCGGGAACGCTGGTGAACCCCAGGACCTGGACGGGCCGGGCCGGGCCCGCCTCGACCACCTGACCACCGTGTTCGTCGAGCATCGCCCGAACCCGACCGAACGCCTCGCCGGCGACGACCGAGTCACCGACCCTCAGCGTGCCGCGCTGGACCAGCACGGTCGCCACCGGACCCCGGCCCCGGTCGAGCCGACCTTCGATGGCGACACCCTGCGCCTCGACCTCGGTCGGAGCCCGCAGGTCCAGGGATGCGTCGGCGGTCAGGACGATCGCCTCGAGCAGGCCGTCGATGTTCGTCCGGTTGCGGGCGGAGACGTCGACGAACATCGTGTCGCCGCCGTACTCCTCCGCCACCAGGCCGTACTCGGTGAGCTGACCCCGCACCTTGGCCGGGTCGGCGCCCTCCTTGTCGACCTTGTTGACCGCCACCACGACCGGGACGCCGGCCGCCTGGGCGTGGTTCAGTGCCTCGATGGTCTGCGGCTTCACCCCGTCGTCGGCGGCCACGACCAGGACCACGATGTCCGTCACCTGCGCACCGCGGGCCCGCATGGCCGTGAAGGTCTCGTGGCCCGGAGTGTCGATGAAGGTGATCGGACGCTCGTCGCCGTCGACCTTGGCCCGCACCTGGTAGGCACCGATGTGCTGGGTGATACCACCGGCCTCGCCCCCGACCACGTCGGTGGAGCGGATGGCGTCCAGCAGTTTCGTCTTACCATGATCGACGTGACCCATGACGGTCACGACCGGCGGCCGGGAGCTGAGCTCGACGTCGTCGCCGTACTCCCCGCCGAAAGAGAGGTCGAAGCTCTCGAGGAGCTCCTTGTCCTCGTCCTCCGGGCTGACGATCTGGACCTCGTAGCCGAGCGTGACACCCAACAGCTGCAGCGTCTCGTCGGTGCAGGACTGGGTCGCGGTCACCATCTCGCCGAGCTGGGTGAACACGACCTGGACCAGAGCGCCCGGGTTCGCGTCGATCTTGTCGGCGAAATCGGCCAGCGAGGCGCCACGGGGAAGCCGGATGGCCTGCCCGTTGCCGCGGGGCACCATCGCGCCCATGCGCGGTGCTTCGAGCCCGCTCTCCCATTCCTGCCGCTTCGCGCGCTTGGACTTGCGCTGGCGACCGGGGCGACCACGGCCACCGGGGCCGAAGGCGCCCGCCGTGGTCCCACCTCGGCCACGGCCGCCGGCCGCGGGACGACCGGGCGCACCGCCACCGCCGCCGCCACCACCGGGACGACCGGGCGCACCGCCACCGCCGCCACCACCAGCGGGACGACCGGGCGCGCCACCCCGCCCGGCGAATCCGCCGGGACGCGGACCGCCGCCACCGGGACGCGGACCGCCGCCACCGGGACGACCGGGCGCGCCACCACCGCCCGGGCGTCCGGGAGGGCCACCGGCGGGCCGAGGCTGGAACATGTTCGCGTTGGGGCGCGGCCCCCCGGTGCCACCTGGGCGGGGCGGCATGCCACCCCCTGCTCCGGACCGTGGACCGCCGGAACGTGGTGGCATCCCGCCGGGAGTGGGCCGTGGACCACCGGCACCGGTGCCACCGGGGCGCGGTCCACCCGGCCGGGGGGTACCTGGCCTGGGGGTGCCCGGCCGCGGGGCGCTGGGCCGGGGAG
>NZ_CDWWXA010000001.1:57426-89317 GCF_977971845.1 Frankia sp. CeCAU1
GCCTGGGGGTGCCCGGCCGCGGGGCGCTGGGCCGGGGAGTGGGCGTCGATGGCGGACCCGACTGCCCGGGCGACGGACGCGGCCCAGCGGACGGACGCGGCCCAGCGGACGGCGTCGTGTAGGGGTTGTTACCGGGCGCAGCCGACCGGGGTCCGGGACGCGGCCCGGGCCGGGGGCCGCCAGCGGTCGGACCGCCAGCGGTGGGACCCGAGGGAGGAACCGGGGCGCCGGGACGCGGACGGCCACCGCCCTGCGGTGCACCGGGACGCGGAGCGTTCGGCCCGGGCCGCGGCCCGGAGGGAGCGGACGGCACGGACGGCATCGGCGGCGCGGGCACGGCGGAGGGAGCGGACGGCACGGACGGCATCGGCGGCGCGGGCACGGCGGAGGCCGCGGCCGGACGGGGAGCGGCGGGTGCAGACGTCGGGGAGGCCTGCGTCGGCGAAGCCTGCACCGGCGAGGCCGGTAGCGGCGGGGACGCGGGCGAGGGGGACGGCGCCGGGGTCGCCGGACCGGGCCGGCCGAGGGGACCAGGCCGCCCGGGAACCGGGCGCGGACCGGGCCGAGGCGCCAGACCAGGACGGGACGGCGGGGTCGGACGAGCGCCGCCACCCGGCGGTCCCGGACGGCTGGTGGCCCGGCCCGGGGAAGTGGGTGCGCCGTCGGCGGGGAACGCTTCCTTCAACTTGCGGACGACGGGTGCCTCGACAGTGGACGAAGCGGACTTCACGAACTCGCCGAGATCCTTGAGCTTGGCGAGCACGGTCTTACTGTCGACACCAAGCTCCTTGGCGAGCTCGTGTACGCGGGCCTTTCCTGCCACGGTGCTCCTTCGTTCGGCCCGCGGTCCGTGCCCGCGTGACCTCGTTACCTGCCGGTCGTGATCATGGCTGGGTGCTCATTGAGCGGTCATCGCTGTCTCGACCTGCTTCCCTGTCGACGTCTGTTGGCGCCGCCTGTGGGAGCGGATGCCGCTGGCGCGGGTACCCACTCCGTCTGACCCGGCCGGTCCGCTGCCGCGGTCCGCCCGTTCCATCCATCCATCTTTACCTGGTATCTCCCTGTGCCTGGCGCGACTACGGCGGACCGCTCCCGGAGGGACCGGACCACCGCGGGCGAAACCGCTCCAGATACAGCCTGACCTGCTTCGACCCGAGCGGGCCTGACACCCGCAGTGCTCGTGAGAACGCCTTGCGACGCTCCGCGAGATCGAGGCATGCAAGATCAGGATGCACGTGCGCACCCCGACCACGCATCCGACGACGAGCATCCGGCAGAAGCTCGCCGCCTTCTACGACGATACGCAGTAGGTCAGAACTCGGCGCACGGCTTCGACATCCGACACAGGTACGGACGGGCTCCGCACGACGCGCCATCGTAAGTCTATCCCGCCTGACCCCGAGAATGGCCACCCGCGGCAGGTGATCGCCGCGGCACCGTAGCTGGTCCCGATCGTCGGGGCGCTCCAGCGGAGTCCCGTTCGGATCCGCTCCCAGCGCCCTCGCCGGAGTCCTCGGTGTCAGAGTGGATGTCGATGCGCCACCCCGTCAGCCGGGCGGCGAGGCGGGCGTTCTGCCCCTCACGCCCGATGGCCAACGACAGCTGGTAATCGGGCACCACCACCCGCGCCGAGCGGCTCGCCGGATCCGTCACCTCGACCCGGGCCACCCGGGCCGGGGACAGCGCGCTCCCGACGAAGGTTGCCGGGTCGGCCGACCAGTCAACGATATCGATCTTCTCGCCCCGCAGTTCGGCCATGACGGCACGCACCCGGCTGCCCATCGGCCCGATGCACGCGCCCTTGGGGTTGACCCCGGCCACCCGGGACCGCACCGCTATCTTGCTGCGATGCCCGGCCTCCCGGGCGATCGCGGCGAGTTCCACGGTGCCGTCGGCGACCTCGGGCACCTCCAGCCGGAACAGCCCCTTCACCAGCTCGGGATGGGTGCGGGACAACGTCACCGTGGGTCCGTGCGGCCCCCGCGCGACGTGCACCACATAACACTTGATCCGGTCGCCGTGTTCGAGCCGTTCGCCGGGGACCTGCTCGGCCGGCGGCAGGACACCCTCGACAGTGCCGAGATTGACGAGCACGACCCTGGAGCCGGCCCGCTGTTCGTGATGTTGCACCACGCCGGAAACGATCTCGTGCTCCCGGTCGGCGTACTGGCCGTAGGTGACCTCCTGCTGGGCCTCGCGCAGCCGCTGCATGATCACCTGTTTGGCGGTCATGGTCGCGATCCGCCCGAAGTCCGCCGGGGTGTCGTCGTACTCCCGGCTGGTGCCGTCCGGGCCCTGTTCCCGGGCAAGGACGGAGACATCTCCGGTCGTCCGGTCGATCACTACCCGGGCGTCCTGCGCGGACCCGGCCGTGTGGTGATAAGCCGTCAGCAGGGCCGTCTCCATCGCCTGCACCAAGGTGTCAAAGGCAATGTCCTTCTCCCGCTCGATTCCGCGCAGCGCGGCCACGTCGAGCTTCACCGGGTCATCTCCTTACCGGCCGCGCCCCGGGGGCCGGCCTCCCGGCCGTCGTCATTGGATTCCCTCCCCGGCGCCGCCGGAAGATCGTCGTCCGGCTCTCCGTACCCGAGATCGGCTGTCTCGCCGGGTTCCACCAACACGGCGGACAAAGACGGCGCCTCCACCGACTCGATAGAAAGATCATCATACGCCTCGGCCGAGAACTCGACCTCGACGGTAGCCCGGGTCACCTGTGCGAAGGTCACCCGCGCGAGCCGCCGACGCGGGGGGCGTCCGGGCCGCGCGGGATCCGTCGCCACCGCCAGATCCGCCCCCGATTCGTCGGCGGACAGGACACGCCCGGCGAGGACGATGCCGTCTCGATCACGTACCGTGACAAACCTGCCGATCGCGCGGCGCCAGTGCCGAGGCTCGGTCAGCGGCCGTTCGACGCCCGGTGAGGTGACCTCGAGAACATAAGGCCCGGCGACCAGGCCCTGGCCGTCGGTCTCGGCGGCGTCAAGCAGCTCGGAGGCGAGCCGGCTGGCGTCCGCGACCGCGTCCAGGTCGACTCCTCCGTCGCGGTCCACCACCACCCGCACCACGCTGCGCGATCCGGCCCGTGTCACCGTCACATCCTCGAGATCGAAGCCCGCGTCGGCGAGGCCAGCCACCAGCCGAGCCCGCAGCGCCGTCCGAACGCCGCCGCGCCCGCGGGCCGATCCGGATGGGCCCCGGTCGCGCGCGCGGCCGGCCTCCCCCGCCCCTGCCACTTCGACCGTCCCTTCCCGCATCCGCGATACCTGATCATCCGCCGAACCCACGACGTCGCTCCCCACGCCGTAGGCCGGCCGCTACGTTGTCATCCCCCGGGGGCGATACCCAGGTTCGGCCGGCGCCATCAAGCCGTGCGACCCTCATCGACCCGACCCGCGGCACCGTCGAACAGCGAGGACCGACCGCCGACGGTCCCGCCGGGCTGGGCCGCCCCGGGGCGACGGCATCCCGGGTGAGATCCATAGCCTACGTCCGCCCCGACCGGGATCCGTCGCGACCCGGGGGTAACCGGATCAGGCCGCGCGGACCACACGGCGTTCCGGACGACAGCAGGGGATGTGCAAAGCTGCGACGGTGGATCCGGCGAACCTCACCCACGCCTCCCGACGACGGCTCCTCACCGGGCTGACCAGCCTTGCCCTTACCGGATTCGCCGGATTTGCCGGATTCGAGGCCGCCGGCTGCAGCTCCACGGTCGCAACGAATCGGACCGGTCCCGCGGTGGGTCCGGACGGCGACGACCGCCGGGCGGCGAGGGCCGCCGCCGTCCGGGCGGCCGCGCTGGCCGCGGCGTACCGGACGGCGGCCGAGCGCCACCCGTCCCTGCGTCCCCTGTTCGACACGCTGCGGGCCCATCACGAGGTCCAGCTCCGGACCTTGGCCGAACAGTTCCCGGGCTCCGCACCGACCACCCCGACCCAGGCAGCCACCCCGACCCAGGCAGCCACCCCGACCCAGGCGATCGGGCGTGACGGCGCCGGGACGGCGGGAACGGCGCAGCTCGTCAACGAGTCACCCACGGCCCGCGCAGCCACCCTCGCCTCCCTGACCGGGATGGAGGGTGCGGCGACGAACGCCGCCCGCACCGACTGCCTGCGCGCGGGCGGTCCGCTCGCCTCCCTGCTGGCGAGCATGTGCGCCGCCGGGACCGCGCATGCGGAGCTGCTGGCCCTCGCTGCGAGCCGGGTGTCCGGATGACCGCCGACACACCATCGGGCGATCCGGCGTCGGCGACCCCCACGGGATCGACCGCCGCAACCGAGCACCCGGATCCCGTGGGCGTCGCGGCACTGGTCACGATGCTCACGGCCACGCATGCCGCCGTCTACGCCACCGCGGCGGCGGGAGGTGCCGTCGCGCCGCTCGGCCCGGCCGCGGCTCAGGCGCGCGAGCTCGCGCGACTGAGCTGTCTGGCGCACCAGGCGCTGCGCGACGACCTCATCACCGCGATCCGGGCCCGCGGCGGGGATGCGCCACCGGCACTGCCCGCCTATCGGCTCCCCGTCGCGCCGGAGGGCATCGGGGCGGCACTGGCCCTCCTGGCCAGGATCGAGGACGCCTGCGCCATGGCGGCCCACGACGCTGTCGCCGTGCTCGTCGGGGACGTCCGTGCGCTGGCTCTGGACGCGCTGACCGGCACCGCCGTACGCGCGCAGCGGGCCCGCATCGCGGCCGGCATGCCGCTGGCAGCCGCGAGCCGCGCGCTACCGGGGACATGACCTGGCGTCCGGGGAGGCCGGGCCGCTCCCGAGAAGCGGGCCGCTCCCGTCAGCGGGTGACCCACGCGTCGGGATCGCAGCCGAGGGTGGTCACGATGTCCGGAAGCTGACCACTCGCCACGTCGGCGAGGGTCACGGCCTCCAGCACCCGCCGCAGGTTCACCCGAACCGCGATCCACACATCCTGCAGGTGCTTGGCCGCGCCGTCGTAATTCGTGTCCTCAGGACGCCGGCCCCGCACGCTGGCGAGCGGACCGTCGGTCGCCCGGATCACCG
Organism: Frankia sp. CeCAU1; assembly: GCF_977971845.1. Lineage (NCBI taxonomy): Bacteria > Bacillati > Actinomycetota > Actinomycetes > Frankiales > Frankiaceae > Frankia > Frankia sp. CeCAU1. The sequence goes on from NZ_CDWWXA010000001.1 coordinate 62,439, forward strand.
TGGCGATGGTGATCCGCTCGGGGGGAAGGCCCAGCTGGTATCCCCCGTCCGCGCCCCGGCGGCTCTGGACCAGCCCCGCCCGGCGTAGATCGGTGAGGATGTTCTCGAGGAAGCGCAGCGGCAGATCCTGCGCCTCGGCAAGCGCCTCGCCCTTGACGAGCCGACCGTTGCTCGCGGCCAACGTCAGGAGTGCGCGCAATGCGTAGTCGGCGCGAGCGGAGATCTGCATGCATCCATTTTGCCGCCGGTCCTCGCCGAATGGGTGGGCCGGGTCGGCACCGGGCGAGGCACGGCCCCGCGCCGACGGGCGCTGTTCCCGCCGCCGGCTCGGCCAACGAACCTGCCGGCCAACGAACCTGCCTGCCGGGGAATCGGGAACTTCCTCAGCCAGCCCTCTCGGGACGGGGGGCGTCCGCGCCGCCTCCGGCGGAGGAGGTGGCCGTGGCGGCGGCTGCGGCGGACCCGTCGGCGCTGCCGCTCCGGCGACGCCGAGCTGCCCGGACCGCCGTCGTACCCTCCGCAACCAGCCCACGGCGCTGCCGCATCCGCTGGTCCGCAGCGTTGAACCCGGCGTCGATGAGCACCCCGATCACGAAAATCGTGATCATCGAGGCCAGTACCCCGACCGTGTCGAGTAGTTCGCGGGCATTCTGCAGATCAGCTCCGACGGACGGATGCCCCGGAACGATGACCAGCAATTCGCCGGCCATCAGGCTGCGCCAAGCGAACGCCCAGCCCTGCTTCAGGCCCGCGAGCACCGAGGGCAGGGCCGCCGGTACCACGACGTACCGGTAGAGGGACAGGCTACGCGCGCCCATGCTGCGGCCGACCTGGACCAGCAGAGGCGGCACGTAGTCCACGCCGTAGATGACGCCGTTGGCCACCGACGGCGCCGCCCCGAGCACCACCACGAACATGATTGCGGACTCGCTGAGCTTGAACAGCAGGACGGCGAGCGGGAACCAGACGATCGAGGGCATCGTCTGCACCGCGGTGATGAACGATCCCACCGCGGTACGCAGGACTCCGAAGCGGGACACCGCGATCCCGACCACGGTGCCGATGAACACGGCTAGGGCATATCCCTCCAGGGCCCGGACCAGGGTGCGGGCGAGGGCGTCCCAGAAGTGTCCGCTGCCCAGCTGGTCGACGAACTCGCCCAGTGCCTCGCCCGGGCCGGGCAACACATAGCTGGGCTTCCAGCCACTCCAGACGACGATCTGCCAGAGCAGCAGGAACAGGAGCAGAGCGCCGAGCTTCGGCCAGCTGGCCGCCCAGACGCGGACCGCGAACGGCCGCCGTTGCGCGGTCGGGATGTCCAGCGCGTCGAGGCCGGCGAGGGCCGTGTCGACGTCGAAGGACTTGCCCGCCTCGCCGAGCAGGACACTCTTGTCGGTGGAGACCTTGTCGGTGGAGACGCTGACGTCAGTGGCCATGGCGGCCGACCTCCTCGCGTAGCCGCGCGGTCACCTTGGTGGCGAGCTCCGAGACGTGGGTGGAGTCGATCCGGCGGGGGCGGTCGAGGTCGACGTCGAAGATCTCCGCGACCCGGCCAGGCCGGGAGGACAGCAGCACGATGCGGTCACCGAGCCGGACCGCCTCACGCACATCGTGGGTGACGAAGATGACGGTGACCCCCGTCTCCCGCCAGATCCGTTCAAGTTCGTCGTGGAGCAGATCGCGGGTCATCGCGTCGAGCGCACCGAACGGCTCATCCATGCACAGGATGTCGGCCTCCTGCGCGAAGGCCCGGGCCAGGCTCACCCGCTGGCGCATGCCGCCGGACAGCTCATGGGGGCGCTTCGCGGACATACCGGCGAGCCGGACCATCGCGAGCAGACTCTCGACCCGGTCCCGCCGCTCGGCCTTGCCGATCCCCCGCAGCCGCAGCGGCACCTCGACGTTGCCGCCCGCGGTCAGCCAGGGCAGCAACGCCGAGTCCTGGAACATCATCCCGACCCGCCGGCCGGTGGTGTCGACGACGCCCACGGACGGCTGGTCGAGACCGGCGACCAGGCCGAGCAGGGTCGATTTCCCACAGCCGGACGCGCCGAGGAGACAGACGAACTCGCCCGCCTGGACGTCCAGGGAGACGTCGTCGAGCGCCTTGACGCTGGCGGGCCCGGATCCGAAGACCCGACTGACGCGGTGGATGCGCAGCGCGGTGTCGGCGGGTACAGCGGTGTCGGCGGGTACAGCGGTGTCGGCGAGTACAGCGGTCATGGTTCATTCCCCCGTCGCGGTGTATGCGGCCGGTGTGCATGGACGGATGGACGGATGGACGGATGGACGGACGGACGGACCAGGCCGGGGCATCGATGATCGACGCCCCGGCCTGGTCGTCGCCCTGTGGTCTCGGACCGAGGTTCAGCCGGCCCGGCTACCGCCGGGTGCCGCGGGTCAGGAGTCGGCGACCGTCGGTTTGCCCTGCTTGGCGAGGATCTCGTTGAGGACCGTCAGATCGAACAGACCGTCGAGCTTCGGGTTCTTGATGAGGCCGAGCTCCTCCTGGTGCTTCGCCGAGGTGAACAGGGAGGCCGCGATCGGGTCCGGAGTGAAGGTCAGCCCCTTCCAGGCCGAGGTGAGGATCTTGTCGGACAGCGGCTTGCCACTCAGCTTGCCCAGCGCCGTGTTGGTGACCTTCGCGCCGGCGTCACGGTCGGCGTTGAGCGCGTTGATCGATTCCACATTCGCCGTGATGAGCCGGCGGACGATCTCCGGGTTCTTCTTCAGATAGTCCGTGCTCACCAGAAGCACCGTCGTGACGAACTGGCCCTTGGTCTCCCGCCACTCGTCGGCCTCGTCGACGAGCACCTTGCCCCCCGCTGCGACGAGCCGGGAGGCCGTCGGCTCGGGCACCCAGGCCCCGTCGATGGCCCTGTTGGCGAAGGCGTCCACCGTCACGGTGTTGTCCTGGGGCTTGATGGAGACATCACCCCCACCCTGGGTGTCGGTCGTCAGCCCGTTCTTCTTGAGGAAGTACCGCAGCGCCACGTCCTGGGTGTTGCCCAGGCTCGGGGTGGCGAGCGTGGTGCCCTTGAGCTGCGCGACGGAGGTGATCTCAGGCTTGACCACCAGCGACGCACCACCCGAGGTAGCGCCGGAGACGATCCGCACCGCCTCCCCGTGCGACTTGATGAAGCTGTTGACCGCCGGGTTGGGACCGATATAGCCGGCATCGATGGCGCCGGACAGAATCGCCTCCGCCTCCTGCACGCCGGAGTTGAAGGTCGATGTCTTGAGCGTGACTCCAGAGCCGAGGTCCTTGGCGAAGATCCCCTTCTCGGCGCCGTAGAGAGCTGGCGCATGGGTGAGGTTCGGGAAGTACCCGAGCCGTAGGGTGCCGGTGATCTGGCCGTTCGAGGCGACCGTCTGGGAGTCCCCGTCGTCACTCGAGCAGCCCACCACCGCCAGTACAAGCGCCCCCGCGGCGATGAGTGGCGTCGCTGCACGCCACAGTCTGCTCGGCCTCATAGATACCCCCTCACGCGGGCTGACACCCGCGCCATGCAAGTCGATCGAATTCATCGGGATGGTAAGCATGCCAGATGGTGCCCATCCTGGCCAGGTGGCTTCATCACGATGACATCGTTCTGCAATATCTTTGACCGGACATGAGAACATAGCCGACAAAACAGACATTTTTCGCTGGACCGCAGAGGCCCCGGACACCATCGGAGCGGGTCCGGGACGGTCTCAGACCGGGATCGACCTCAGAACAGGATCGACGCGAAGGTCCCGACCCGCTGAAAGCCCACCCGGTCGTAGACCCGGCGGGCGGCATGGTTGAAGTCGTTGACGTACAGGCTGACCCGCGGGGCGAAGGCGGCCCGCGCCAGCGCGACCACGCTCGCGGTTCCTGCGGCGCCGAGGCCGCGCCCACGCAGCGCCGGGTCGACCCAGACGCCCTGGATCTGGCAGACGTCGCCCGCGACGGCGCCGATCTCGGCCTTGAACAGCACCCGGCCGTCGGCGATGTGGGCGAAGGAACGCCGCTGACCGACAAACTCGGCGACGCGGGCGCGGTAAAGGGCGCCGCCGTCGGCGAGCACCGGGGACACCCCGATCTCCTCGGTAAACATGGCGATGCAGGCCGGCAGGATGACGTCCAGCTCGTCCGGGCGCACCGGACGCACCGCCGGATCGGGGGCAACCCGCGGCGGGCGGTCGAGCACCAGCAGGGGCTGGTCGGCCCGTACCTCTCGGGCCCGCCCCCAGGTCGGCTCCAGATGCTTCCACATCGCCGTCACCGAGGAGGAGACGCCGACGATGGACGAGCAGCGCCGTCCCTGCCGGCGGGCCCGCTCGGCGAACAGTCTCGCCGAGGTGGGGCCCGCCGCCACGGGCCAGAGGTTGGCGCCGGAATAACACAGGGCGACCAAGCGGCCGTCCACGGTGTGCCCCCACATCTCGGCGCCGAGACGCCACGGGTCGAGCCCCGCCGCCTCGACCCGAGATGCGACGAACACATCGGCGACCGGGTTGCGGGCCAAGAGCTCGCGGACGGCCGGAAGATCCCTGTCGTCAAGCAGACGGGTCGGCGCGGACCGCAGAGGTAGGCCCATCCGGTCGAGCCGGTTAACCTACGGAAACCGAGGGTTCGCCGGACGGGGTGCCGTCCGCCGCCATCTCCTCGGCCAGCCGCATGGCTTCCTCAATGAGGGTTTCCACGATCTGCGCCTCCGGAACGGTCTTCACGACCTCACCTCGGACGAAGATCTGACCCTTGCCGTTCCCGGATGCGACGCCGAGATCGGCCTCCCTGGCCTCGCCCGGCCCGTTCACGACGCAGCCCATGACGGCGACGCGCAACGGGACCTCCATGCCCTCGAGACCGGCGCTGACCTGATTGGCAAGGGTGTAGACATCGACCTGAGCCCGACCGCAGGAGGGGCAGGATACGATTTCGAGTTTACGCTGCCGAAGTCCCAGGGACTCCAGGATCGCGGTGCCGACCTTCACCTCCTCGACCGGCGGTGCCGACAGCGACACTCTGATCGTGTCACCGATTCCCTCGGCGAGCAGGGCCCCGAAGGCGACCGCGGACTTGACCGTGCCCTGGAAGGACGGTCCGGCCTCGGTGACACCGAGGTGCAGCGGGTAGTCGCAGGCCTGGGCGAGCAGCCGGTACGCCTGGATCATGACGACCGGGTCGTGGTGCTTCACCGAGATCTTGATGTCGCGGAAGTCGTGCTCCTCGAACAGCGAGCATTCCCACAAGGCCGACTCCGTCAGCGCCTCCGGCGTGGCCTTGCCGTACTTCGCCAACAGCCGCTTGTCGAGCGAACCCGCGTTGACCCCGATCCGGATCGGAACGCCGGCGGCCTTCGCCGCGCGAGCAATCTCTCCGACCTTGTCGTCAAAAGCCTTGATGTTGCCGGGGTTGACCCGGACCGCGGCGCAGCCCGCGTCGATCGCGGCGAAGACGTACTTGGGCTGGAAGTGGATATCGGCAATCACTGGGATCGGGGACTTGCGGGCGATCGCGGCGAGGGCGTCGGCGTCGTCCTGGCTTGGCACCGCGACCCGGACGATCTGGCATCCCGACGCTGTCAGCTGTGCGATCTGCTGCAGCGTGGCGTTGACGTCCGACGTCAACGTGGTGCACATCGACTGAACAGAGACCGGAGCGTCACCCCCGACCAGGACGTTGCCCACGTGGATCTGCCGGCTGTGCCGCCGCGTGCCGAGCGGACGGGCCGGAGCGGTTGGCATGCCCAGAGTTACGGTCACGTTGTCCTCACTGGCGAATCGGAGACGAAGATCGACGTGCGACTGACTCGGCCTGTCGGCTGCAGGAGGCAGGGCAGAATGGCACACCGTCGCGCATATTCATACGAAATTACTGATTCAGACGAATAGGATTGACTATGTCGGCGGACAGGACAAGCAGACTGAACCCGAGCAGTACGACGACCGTGGCGTACGTGGCTGGTAACAGTTTGGCGAAATCCACCTTCTGCACCGGACCGCGATAACCCCGGAGCCTGCGTAGACCATGCCGGGCCTGCTCGAAGCCCAGCACGGCAATATGACCGCCGTCCAACGGAAGTAGGGGCAACAGGTTAAAAATTCCGACCGCGAGATTGATCGCGGCGACCAGAATGAGAAGGTTCCGCACCCGGTCCACGGCCGAACTGCCCTCGGCCGAGACCACGTCACCGCCGATACGCGCCGCTCCCACCACGCTGATGAAACCCTGGGGGTTGCGGTTGTCGCTGAAGATATTACCGATATCACCGATCCGGCGGGTCAGCGTCTCGTACATACCGGTGAACCCGGACCCGATGACATCGAAGGTGCGGGGCACCGCTTCGATCGGGTTGTAGTGCACTGTCTCGGTTCCCGGTTTGACGCCCAAGGCGCCGACCCGGTCGTCGCCCGCCTGCCCGGTCTCCCGATCACGCCGGACCTCCACCAGGTTCGGCGTGAGAGTGAGGGTGCGGCCGTCCCGTTCGACGACCATCACCGCAGGCCCCGCTCCGTGCGCACGCACCTGCCGGGTGAACTGCGTCCAGGTCGTGACCGGAACTCCCCCGAAGCTGACGATCCGGTCACCCGGCCGCAGACCGGCCGCCGCGGCCGGCCCCGGTCCGGAACAAGTCGCGGTCGTGGCGACGCAACTCGTCGCGCCGACCCTCGACTCGCTGATCGTGGTCGTGCCCAGGACAACGAGCACTCCGTAGACCAGCACGATGGCGATGACGAAATGCACGAAGGAACCGGCCGACATGACCACGAGCCGGGCCCGCGCCCGCGCATTGTGGAAGGCGCGGGGTTCATCGGCCGGATCGATCTCCTCGAGCGGAGTCATCCCCTCGATCTTGACGAAACCGCCGGCCGGAATGGCCTTGACACCGTACTCGGTCTCCCCCCGCCGCCGGGACCAGATGGTCGGCCCGAAACCGACGAAGAACTTGGAAGCCTTCATGCCGTAGTGCCGGGCCGTCACGAAATGCCCGGCCTCGTGCGCGACGACCGACACCAGCAGGGCCAGTGCGAACGCCGCAATGCCGAGAAGCTCCATCAGACCGCCCCCTCGGCGCCGGGGGGGCGGCTCATACCGTGTCCCGTTCGGTCTCGCGCCGGATCAGCCGCCCGGCCGCCGCCCGCGCGGCTCGTTCGGTGGCGAACACCTCCTCCACGGTGGGATGATCGATCACTTCGTGCTCGGCGATGACCTCGGCCACCAGGTCGACGATACGGATGAAGGGCAGCCGCCCGGCGAGGAAGGCCGCCACCGCCTCCTCGTTCGCGGCGTTGAAGACCGCGGGGGCGGTGCCGCCGCGCCGCCCGGCCGTGCGCGCGAGCTCCACCGCCGGGAACGCCACCTCGTCCAGCGGTTCGAAGGTAAGCGCCTGCGCCCGCGACCAGTCCATCGGCGGCTGTGCCTGCGCCACCCGGTCCGGCCAGCCGAGCGCCAGCGCGATGGGCAGTCGCATGTCCGGCGGGGAGACCTGAGCGATCGTCGAGCCGTCGGTGAACTCGACCATCGAGTGCACCAACGACTGGGGGTGCACGACGACCTCGATGTCGTCGTAAGGAACCCCGAAGAACAGGTGCGCCTCGATCAGCTCGAGCCCCTTGTTCATCAGGGTCGCCGAGTTGATCGTCACCAGGGGTCCCATGTCCCAGGTGGGATGGGCCAACGCCTGCTCCGGGGTAACGGCGGCAAGATCGTCGCGGCGGCGCCCGCGGAAGGGACCTCCGCTGGCGGTCAACACCAGTTTGCGTACCTCGTCCCGCCGCCCGCCACGCAGGCACTGCGCCAGTGCGGAGTGCTCGGAATCCACCGGCACCAGGCGGTCGGGGTCGCCACCGAGCGCGTCGAGCACCAACGGCCCCCCGGCGACCAACGATTCCTTGTTCGCCAACGCCACAGTCCGGCCGGCGGCCAGCGCCGCGAGCGTCGGGGCCAACCCGACCGAGCCGGTGATGCCGTTGAGGACGATGTCGCATGGCCACGCCGCGATCTCGCTCGCGGCGTGGGGACCGGCGAGAATCTTTGGCACGGGGAACTCACCCCGACGGTAGCCCCGCCGCGACGCCTCGGCGAAGAAGGCCAGCTGGAGGTCCTGAGCGGCCGAGGCCGCCGCCACTCCCACGGCCTGGACGCCGAGGTCCAGTGCCTGAGCTGCGAGCAGGTCCACCCGGGACCCGCCGCCCATCAACGCCACCACCCGGAACCGCTGCGGGTTGCGGCGTACGACATCTGTTGCCTGGGTTCCGATCGAACCGGTGGACCCGAGCAGGACAACCTCACGCAGGATCGAAGCCTCCACCACGTCACCTATTCTCTCAGGCCCACCGACCGCTCGACACCGCCCTGTTCGGTTCATGACAGGTGCCACCCGAAGATGCGCAATGGGTCCAGTGACAACTACGTTTCGTCAGGTCTGGTGGGCAGGACTTTGCGGTTGCCGCCCACCCCGATCGGCCACCCCGATCGGGGTGGCACGTCGGCCCGGTCGGTCACGTCGACGACGGCTCCGACGTCTACTCATCCCCGGCCGGGTGAGGAAGAAGGTGTGGCGCCGGCTGCCGGCTGCCCGGACGGTTCGGCACGGGGGGTGGCATCCGGGGCGGCGGGCGACGCCGGCGTGGTGGCAGGTCCGGAGGATGCGGCGGGTCCGGAGGATCCAGTCGACGGTGCCGCGGGAGTCGGACTGGTGGCGACGCCCGGGCCGGCGGGACCGGCGGAGACGGCGGGACCGGGCAGGCCACTTGTCGCGGGCGTAGGCGTGTAACCGAAATAGGTCAACGCCACAATGGTGGCACTCAGGCTGACGGAGGTCGGACCCAGCGCCGGGCGTGCCTGCGCCCCCGGCCAGGTGTGCCCCGCGCCCTGCATGGCTAACAGTCCGACATCGTGGCCGGCTGGGCAGCCGCTCCACACGGTGCGCTGCCAGGCGGCCGTGTCCCGGGAGGTCTGGCGGGCTCCGCCGCAGCCCAGAGCGGAGGCGTACCGGGTGAGCCGGTCTTCCACGGGCTGCGCGACGACCCCGGTGAAGGGGGCCGGTCGCGGAGCACCTCCGCCGGCATACGGTGCGATCTGGTCCGAGGTCCCATGGATCTCCAGGACGTTGGTGGCGGGCTTGGCGCAGGAGCCAGGCAGCACGCTCGACCCGACGGTCACCGCCGCCGCAAGACGGCCCGGCAGCGCGCAGGCCAGCGTGAGCACCATGTTCGCGCCGTCCCCGTAGCCCACGGCGAAGACGCGTCCCGCGTCCAGGCACATCTGACCAACGAGGTCGTTGAGCAGCGCGCCGACGAAGAGTACGTCGTCGGGTCCCACCGCCTTCGATCTGGTGAAGTTCCACCGCCCCTGCGTCCCGATCGGGGCGGCGACCACGAAGCCCGCCTTCGTCCCCTGATCGGCGAGCCGCGTGTACGCTTCCAGATCTTCCGGCGTCTGATTCAGATCATGGAAATTGAAGATCAGTGGTAGTGGCCTGGCCCGTGGACCCGCGGTCGGTACGGCGAGGACGTAGCCGCGCTCGGTTCCTCCCACCCGCAGCGCGCGGGTACCGATCCCGGACGGCAGGGTCTTCCCGGTGACGCAGCCGCTCTCGGGGGGCGGTGGGACCGTGGGCAACGGTATGGCCGACGCCACGGCGGCACCGGCGGCACGACCGCCGGATGCCCCGAGAGCGGCCTGGGTCGCCGAGGTCTTCGCCGGCCCCGGCTCCTGGGACATCGCGTACCACAGGAGCAGCAGCAACACTCCGGCGGCGGCCGTGATCGGCAGCCATACGGTGTTCGTCGCCCGGATACCCGGCCGGGAGGCCCCCCGGCGTCGACTCGTCGGACTACCGAAGGACACGGTCACCGTCAGGCGTCGTGCTCCCCACGGCACCGAACTCGACGAGACGGTCGGATCCGAGCTGCTCCGGCCGGTCCGTCCGCTCCGGCTTCCCGGCCGGCTCGGCCGCGAGCTGTCCGCAGGCTGCCGCGATCTCCCGGCCCCGGGTGTCGCGCACCGTCGTCACGATGCCGCGGTCCCGGAGCCTGCGGACGAACGCGCGCTGGCCGGCCGGGGCGCTGGCGCGCCACGAGGATCCACCGGTCGGATTCAACGGAATGAGGTTCACATGCGCGAGCCGGCCGACGAGCAGGTCCGCGAGGGCGTCGGCGCGTCCCACGTCATCGTTGACCCCGTCGATCAGCGCGTACTCGACGCTTACCCGTCTGCCGGTCACCTCGGCGTACTCCCAGGCGGCCGCGAGCACCTCGACCACCGGCCAACGGGTGTTGATGGGGACGAGTTCGTTCCGCAGAACGTCGTCCGGGGCGTGCAGGGACACCGCCAGAGTCACCGGCAGGCCCTCTCCGGCGAGACGACGAATCGCCGGAACAAGGCCGACGGTGCTGACCGTCAGGCCGCGAGCCGACAGGCCCAGGCCCTCGGGGGGGTGAGCGGTGAGGCGGCGTAGCGCGGCGATCACCGCGGCATAGTTCGCCAGCGGCTCGCCCATCCCCATGAAGACCACGTTCGACAACCTGGTCTCGCCGCCCGCGAGCTCACGGCGCTGGAGAACCCGGGCGGCGTGCACGACCTGTTCGACGATCTCCGCGGTCGACAGGTTTCGGGTCAGCCCCCCCTGACCGGTGGCACAGAACGGGCAGCCCATGCCGCAGCCCGCCTGGCTCGACACACAGACCGTCGCGCGATCCGGATATCTCATGATCACAGACTCGAGAGAAGCGCCGTCCACGGTCCGCCATGCCGTCTTGCGGGTCAGACCGTCGTCGCAGCTCAGCGTCCGCACCGGGACGAGCAGCCTCGGCAGCAGGGCGTCGAGGAGCGGCTGGCGGTCCCGCTCCGGCAGGTCGGTCATCGCCTCGGGCTCATCGGCGGCGATCAACCGCGCATAGTAGTGCCGGGCCACCTGATCGGCGCGGAAGGCCGGCTGCCCCAGCGACACCGCGACGTCACGCCGTTCCTGCCGGGTCAGGTCGGCGAGGTGACGCGGCGCTCGGCCCGCTCGCCGGGTGAGCGTCAGCCGTACGGGCCGGCCCGCCTCGGCGGTCGGGGGCTGGTCCGGACGTCCGGATTCGGCGGTCGTGGCAGTCATCGCGGATCCAGTCTGCCAGGTGACCGCGACCGAGACGAATGCACGGATCTGTCCGAAGGGGCCTACGAGAGGCGAGACCGGTCGACTGGACCCGGTTCCGATCAGTTCAGGAAGAAAGTGATCAGAAGCCAGGCGACCGGGGCGGTGCACAACAACGAGTCCAGACGGTCCATCAGGCCACCATGGCCGGGCAGCAGGCTGCTCATATCCTTGATGCCGATGTCGCGCTTGAGCAGAGACTCACCCAGGTCGCCGATCGTCGCGGTACACGCGACCGCCAGCCCCAGCAGAACGCCCTGCCAGGCCTCGGCCTCCAGCGGCCAGGCCAGCACGATCCCGGCGACGATCACACAGGTCACCGCCGAACCGGCGAATCCCTCCCACGACTTCCCCGGGGAGACGGTGGGGGCCATCTTGTGCCGACCGCCGGAGAGGACACCGGCCGTGTAACCACCGACGTCGCTGGCCACCACCGTTCCCAGAAAGGCGACGACTCGCCAGCGACCATCGGAGGGTTCGGTGAGCAGCGCGGCGAAGCCGGCCGGAAAGCCGATGTAGCCGGCCACGAACGCGGCGCCGGCGACGTCGCGGAGCAGACCCGTGGATGGCCCGAAAGCACGGACCAGCGCCGCCACGCCGATGGTGCCGGCGAGAGTCAGCAGCAGGCCGGTGGTCCCGTCGGCGTACGCGACGACCGGCATGGCCGCCGCCCCGGCAACCAGGGGAAGCAGGGGAACCCGTACCTGCGTCAGTCGGATCGCGCGGACCACCTCGTGGGTGCCCAGGGCCATCGCGGCACTGATCACCCCGACAAAAATCACCCGCAGGGTGAACAGCGGAACGAGGATGACGGCACCGAGAAGGACGCCGACACCGATGGCGGCCGGCAGATTGCGGCCGGCACGTGAGGGCCGGGACACCGTCCCGGCGGGCCGGCCGTGATTACCGGACCCAGGCGAGGATCCCGGCGGCGCGGATGACCCGGACGGCCCGGACTCAGCCACCGCGCGGCCGTCGACAGTCGTCATGGCTGCCCGGCCGTGGGCAGCGACCGCCGCATCGCGTATGCGTCATGCGCGGATCCGGGGACCGTCCAGGCGGTTCCGAGACCATGAGAACCGAACATCGGAGCGAGCGGCCGGTATCGAGAACGGACGCGGGAATGATCAAACCGAGAGAAGATCCGATTCCTTGAGCCGAAGAAGTTCATCCACCTGTCCGACGTATCGGTGAGTTGCCTCGTCGAGATCCTTCTCACCCCGCCGGCCCTCGTCCTCGCCGGCATCGCCGTCCCGCACGATCCGATCGATCGTGTCCTTGGCGTGGCGTCGGACGTTGCGGATACTCACCCGGGCTTCCTCGGCCTTGGTCCGAGCCACCTTGACAAGATCGCGACGCCGTTGCTCGGACAGCTCCGGAAAAACACACCGGATGATGGTGCCGTCATTGCTCGGGTTGACCCCGAGATCGGAAGCACGCACGGCCTTCTCGATCGCCCCCAGGGACGATTTGTCGTAAGGCGTGATGATCACCATACGTGGCTCCGGGATGTGGAACGACGCGAGCTGCTGCACCGGTGTCGGAGCACCGTAGTAGTCCACCAGGATCTTGGAGAAGACCGCGGGAGTGATACGCCCCGTGCGGATGTTCGCGAAGTCCTCCCTGGCGACCGAGACCGCCTTCTCCATCTTCTCCTCGGCCTCGAGAAGCGTGTCGTCGATCACCGCATTTCCTTCCGTCTGTTCCTGGTCCGCCGGCGTCCACCGGGCGCCGGTCCTGTCATCACCGCGGTTCGGCCGAGCGCAGCCGAGTTCGTCGTCCCAGGGGCGAAGCCGTCCCGCCCGGTCCCGGATTCGCCTGACCGATGATCGCACAGCCGCCGCCTGCAGTGTGCCCTACCACGACGTCCCGCCGACCTGGGCCGACACCGCACCCACCGAGAAGCCTCGGAGCCGGCGGCCGCCGGCCACCCGATCAGGGAGCCGGCGGTCCGACGACGCTCAGGCCTGGCGGATGTTGAACCGGGAGAACCGACCGACCTCGATCTTCTCACCCAGTGACGCGCCGGCCTGGTCGAGCAGAGCTCGGATGGTCACCTTGCCGTCCTTCACCCATGGCTGGTCAAGCAGCACGCTGCTCTTCACATACCCGTTGACGCGCCCTTCAACGATCTTCGCGATCGCCTGCTCGGGCTTGCCCTCCTCGCGGGCCGCGGCCTCGTAGATCTTTCGCTCCGCCTCGAGGACCTCGTTCGGGATCTGCTCGGCGGTGACGTACAGCGGGTCCGCCGCGGCGATGTGCTGCGCGAGATCGCGGGCGAGTTGCTTGAAGTCCTCGGTCTTGGCCACGAAGTCCGTCTCGCAGCGAAGCTCGACGAGCACGCCGAGGGTGGGCGGGAGCTGCGGGTCGGTCCGGTGCAGATAGGACTCGACCAGACCGTTGGCGGCGCTGCGTGCCGCACGCTTGGCGACCTGCGCCTTGCCCTTCTCCCGCAGCCAGGACTTCGCCTTCTCGAAGTCCCCGGCGTTGTCGACCAACGCCTTCTTGACGTCGCTCATCCCAGCGCCGGTGAGCTCCCGGAGCTTCCGGATGTCAGCGACTGAAATCTCTGCCATGGTGCTCTTCTCGTCGGTGTGGGTCTGGATGCTGTCGTAGTTCTGTCGGCCCCGGCCCCGCGGTGCCCTCCGGGCGCCGCGGGAGCGCCCGCCCGAGCGGCCCTGGCTGCGCGCCCGATCCGGTGCACGGGTCCGACCACCGGAACCAGGCCTGACATTCGGGAGCGGTGGTCCCCGACCCGACTCGGGGAACCACCGTCATCCTCACACAATGTCACCGCTGGTCGATCGCCACCACCGCAGGCGAATGAGACGCGGTAGCGGGTCAGACCGCGGTGCCGACCGCGGCGTCCGGCCGTGTCCCGTCCGCGGGCTCCACCGCCGCCGGCTCCACCGTCGCCGGCTCCACCGCACCCGGGGCCTCGGCTGGTGCCTCACCACGCAGCAGGGCCTGCTCCCACTCGGCGAGCGGCTCCTCACCCGCGGACTGCTCGGGCTTGGCATCGGCAGAGCTCGAGGCGCCCGCACGGGCCATCAGACCGTCCGCGACCGCATCGGCGACCACCCGGGTGAGCAGGGCAGCGCTGCGGATCGCGTCGTCGTTGCCGGGGATCGGGTAGTCGACCTCGTCCGGGTCGCAGTTCGTGTCGAGAATCGCCACGACGGGAATGCCGAGCTTGCGGGCCTCACCGACGGCGATGTGCTCCTTCTTGGTATCGACGACCCACACCGCGCTCGGCACCCGGCTCATGTCGCGGATACCGCCGAGAGTGCGCTCCAGCTTGACCTTCTCCCGGGTCAGCACGAGCTGCTCCTTCTTCGTGCGCACCTCGGTACCGCCGGTCACCTCGATCTCCTCGAGCTCCTTGAGCCGCTGAAGACGCTTGTAGACCGTGGAGAAGTTGGTCAACATGCCACCGAGCCACCGCTCCTTGACGTACGGCATTCCGACCCGGGCCGCGTGCTCCTCGATTGCCTCCTGGGCCTGCTTCTTCGTCCCGATGAACAGGACCGTCCCACCGTGCGCCACGGTCTCCTTGACGAAGTCGTAGGCGCGGTCGATGTAGGACAGTGTTTGCTGCAGGTCGATGATGTAAATGCCGTTACGTTCGGTGAAGATGTACCGCTTCATCTTCGGATTCCAGCGCTTGGTCTGGTGCCCGAAGTGCACACCGCTCTCCAGCAGCTGCTTCATGGTGACGACGGCCATCAGACGTCGCTCCTTCCCGCCCGGCCTGGGCCGGAACGCCTCGGTTGTGACGGCGCCATCTGACGACGGCAGCCCCTGACGCCCGGTTGGTCGTGGCCGCCGCTGTGCGGCGGACCGAGGAGACCCTTCCGATGATCCGATCCGGATCATCGGAAGTGGGCGTGCGAACTGGGCCCGGTGGACGGGCCCTGCGATCGATGATACCCGCCGGGCACGAGGATCCATCGGACTACCACAGCGGATCGGATCAACGGACCGGCCGGCGATGTCCACAGAGCGCGGGCATCGACAGCACGCGGCGGGAGTTATCCACAGATCACACGGCCGGTCTACCCAACGGCGTCAAAACGCCGCACCGTGGACGAGGCCGGTCCGCTCCCCTCTTCGGACCGGCACAGCGGCGGCCGGACGAGCGGACCTGGACCGGATCCGGCCGCCGCGCCTCCCCCGGACCCGGAGGTGTCACCGTCATGCCCCCTTTGCCACGCTTCGACCCGCTCTGGCTCGTCATCCCGGCGGTCGCCATCCTGATCGCCCTGGGACGGCCCGTCACGATGCCGATCAAGCCGCACGCCGACGGGCCACGCCTCGTCCTGGCGACACGTGATCCGCAACGGAGCACCACCGCCTTGTCCGACTCCTTGTCCGAGCCCGGGGGGTCTGCCCCGTCCGGTGCGACCGACTCCGCCGGTGGGCTCGGCCCCGGTGACGGGTTCGGTACCGAGCCCCGCCACGACGTCATCGAGCAGGCTCTGGGGATCAGCCAGGTTCGGGCTGTGGTGAGGACCGCGGGCCCACCTCCTCTCAGGCTCACCCCCGGCACGTCGGCGAAACCCTCGACGACACCTGATCCGTCCACGGCGCGGTCGACGCCGGCGGCACATCCGGCCCCCTCGCCCCCGGCCCCCTCGCCGAAGGCGACCTCGTCACCTCGACGACCGGCGACTCCCGCCGTCCGGCCTCCCTCCGCCCCACGATCCCCCCGGCCGGCGGCCCGCCGGGCCGGGGAACGAACGCGGCCGGCCGTGACCCCGCCGGCCGCTGGCCCGCTGGGCGGCGGAGAAGGGGACGAGCACCCGGACCCGCCAGCCGGCGACGTCGGACCGGAGAACTCCGCGGCACCGCCGGCCCACGGCGGCGGGGTCCGGGCTCTGCGATGGCCGTTGTCGGGGGCCGTCACGGTGAGCCGCGGTTTCGAACGCCCGCCTTCGCCCTACGGACCCGGTCATCGCGGAGTCGACCTCAAGGCCTCTCCGGCCGCCCCGGTTCTCGCCGCGGCCGACGGGGTGGTGAGTTTCGCCGGGTCCGTAGCGAACCGCGGCATCGTCACCGTCACGCATGGCGACCTCCGCACGACCTACGAACCACTGACGCCGGCGATCAGCCCCGGAACCGCGGTCCGAGCCGGAGACCTGCTCGGCTGGATGAGCGATGGCCATCCAGGCTGTCCGGTGGCCGCATGCCTGCACTGGGGGCTTCTGCGCGGGACGGACTACCTCGATCCCCTGCTGTTCTTCCGCAGAACTCCGCCCCGCCTCCTGCCCCTCCTCCCAGCAGATCGCTCCCCTGGGTCCCCGGCCTTGTCTCAGGCTCGGGGGTGAGCCTGCTCGAAGGCCGCGCGCAACCGTTCCGGTGTCACATGGGTGTAGATCTGCGTGGTCGCGAGACTCGCATGGCCGAGAAATTCCTGGACGGAGCGCAGATCGGCCCCGCCTTCCAGCATGTGCGTCGCCGCCGAATGCCGCAGACCATGCGGAGTCAGGCCGGCCGGAGCGACACCGGCCGCCACCCTCGTCGTCAGAATCCGCCGTACCGTGCGCGGATCGAGGCGACCTCCGCGCAGGCCGAGGAGCAGCGCACGCCCGCTACGGGCGGTCATCAGCCGCGGCCGTCCCGTTGATCTCCAGGACCGTAGGGCGGCCACCGCCGGCACGCCGAACGGCACGCTGCGTTCCTTGCCGCCCTTACCGAGGACCCGCAGCAACCTTCGGTCGTCATCAATGTGCCCCAAGTCAAGACCGCACAGCTCGGACACCCGGATTCCGCTGCCATACAGAAGCTCGAGAACGAGTGCGTCCCGCAGCTCCACCGCCCGCCGTACGACCCGCTCGGAGTCTGCCGTCGAGTCCGGCAGCCCGGACGGCTGCGACGTGCCCGGGGGCGACACATCAGGCGAAGGGTTCTCAAGGAGCTGACGCGCGGCCGCGGCGGTGAGCACCTCAGGCACCCTTCTGACCGTACGGTTACCCACGAGCCGTGCGGCGACGTCGGTGTCGAGGAAGCCACGGCGCGCCGCATAGGAAGAGAAGACCCGGGCCATCGAGGCGCGCCGGGCCAGGCTTGCCGGCGCCGCCCCGGCGGCGCGCATCGAAGCGAGCCAGCTCCGCAAAAGCGCCAGATCGAGGTCGGCGAGGACCGAACAGCCCATCCGCTCCGCATGAGCGCGCAGGTTGGCGAGGTCGGCGGCGTAGGCACGCACGGTCTCAGGAGATCGGGCCAGCTCCGCGATGAGGTGGCGGAGAAAACCCGCGACCGCCGCGTCCCAGTCGGACTCGGGTGTCTCGACGATCTCGACTGGCAGGGCGTCTGATCCACACGTCGCTCGGGGGCGCTGCCGCGGCAGAAGCCGACCGTCGGCGGGCTCCTCGGCGCTCTCGCCTCGCAGGGCCATGAGACGACCGTGGCAACATCGATGGTTCTCGTCAAGACGCTGCGGCGTCCGTGACACTGCACCCGGGGACATTGCATCCGGGCTGACTCAGGTCTCCCCGTCGGGGTTTTCGCCGTCGGGGTTTTCGCCGTCGGGTCCCGGATCCGCGGTACTGCGCGTCGGGGAACGATCCGCCCCGCCGTGGGCGGCACCCGGTTGGGTACCGGACCTCCTGCCGGACGTTGCGGGATGGGACGGGTTCGACGGCGCTCGGCCCAGATCCGTGAGGCGGTAACCGCCCGCCACGTTCTCGACCAGCCCCTCCACCGCGAGTGGGCCCAGCATCGCCAGCACCGCCTCGGGGCGCAGGCCGGTGCGGCGCGCCAGCACGGACACCCCGACGGCAGCGCGGGCCGGCATCGCGTCGAGAAGCTCGCGCACCGCCTCGGACAATCCGTCCCGCGGGCCATTCCCGCTCTCCGGCCGCTGTACGAGCGATCCGATACTCGCGATTTCCTCCCTGATGTCCTCGGCCCCGGTGACCAGAACCGTCTGTTCACGGAAGTCCCGGAGCAGCCGGTGACAGCCTGCGCTCATGGCGCTGGTCACCGGCCCCGGAACAACCATGACGGGACGACCGAGCCGACGGGTGTGAGCAACCGTGTTCAGCGCGCCGCTACGGTGGCCCGCCTCGACCAGGACCGTCCCCCGGGACAGAGCCGCGATGATGCGATTACGGGTGAGGAATCGGCGTCGGTACGGCGGCGTGCCCGGCGACACCTCGCTGACTACCGCCCCGGTACGGGCGATCTCCTCCAGCAGTTCCACATGGGCGGTCGGGTAGGGAACGTCAACACCCCCGGCGAGCACCGCCACCGTCGGTCCGGCTGCGGCCAACGCCCCCCGATGTGCCGCTGCGTCAATGCCGAACGCGGCTCCCGACACCACGGCCCATCCCTGTTCCGCCATCGCAAACGCGATCTCTCCGGCGAGGTGCAGCCCGTAGCTGGTCGCGGTCCGGCAGCCCACGACTGTGACCGCCCGGGGTGGGAGCTCGCTCAGGTTGACCGGACCGCGAACCCACAGAGCCAGTGGAGTGCCGATCACCGAACCATCCCCCGCGTCCCGAAGGCGGTCCAGGGCATCCAGTTCGAGGGGCCACTCGGCGTCCTGGGGACAGACCAGCCGGGCGCCGGCGCGCCATGCCGCGTCCAGGTCCCGAAGCGGATCGACACTCGGATGCGCCGCCCGGAGCGCGTTCCACACCTCGGACGCACCCCGACGCCTGACCTCGACGGCCGCGCGACGATGTTCCGGGCCGAAGACGCGAGCCAGGGCGACACGGGCCAACCGCTCGGGATCCGACCAGTCGCTGTCACCCGGTGCCACCCTCCCGGGCGCGGAAGCTGGATCCGCCCCCCGGGCATCCGGCGGAGTCGTCGAGCTCATGTCCCACTCCCTGAAGACGGCACCGGATGCGGCTTCTTCCTGCTGGGCGACACGGTTCACGTCACGGTCAGGAGCGTCCCCACGGGGGTCTCCCACGCTCATGCCGACCACCCGGGCAATCTCAGATCCAGAGCGGCACCGAACTGCTCGGGACCGGGCGTGCCCCGCCCGGCAAGATCGGCGAAGGTCCACGCCAACCTCAGGACACGGTCGAGACCGCGCGCGGTGAGCAGGCCTCTTTCGAATGCCCGCTCGGCCACGGCCGTCGCCCTCGCCGGCAGCGGCCACAGTCGGCGCATCGCCGGCCCCGGCACCTCCGCGTTGAGCCGCCACGGCGTTCCGGCCAGTCGGACCCGGGTCGCATCCTGGGCCGCGGCGACCCGCGCCGCGACAACCGCGGACGAATCACCCTGGCCACGGTCCGCCCATAGCTCCGCCCGGCTCGGAGCACTCAACGCCACCTGGATGTCGATCCGATCCAGGAGCGGCCCGGACAGACGGGCCAGATAGCGCCGACGGACCAGGCTCGGACATTCGCAGCCCACCGCGCGCGGGCCGCGGGCCTTCGAACACGGGCAGGGATTCGCCGCCAGAACCAGCTGAAAGCGGGCGGGAAACCGGGTCGTCGCGCGAGCGCGGGCGATCTCGATCTCTCCGCTCTCCAACGGTTGACGTAGCGCATCGAGACTTTGACGGGTAAACTCCGCCGCTTCGTCCAAAAATAGGATGCCCCGGTGCGCCTGACTGGCCAGCCCGGGCCGGATCACCGTCGAGCCTGCTCCGACGAGTGCCGCCGGGGTCGCACTGTGGTGCGGACTGCGATACGGCGGTCGGGTGACGAGCGGGCAGTCCGCGGGCAGCAGGCCGGCGACCGAATGGACCGCGGTCACCTCGA
The DNA here is from genome assembly GCF_977971845.1 of Frankia sp. CeCAU1. Classification (NCBI taxonomy): domain Bacteria; kingdom Bacillati; phylum Actinomycetota; class Actinomycetes; order Frankiales; family Frankiaceae; genus Frankia; species Frankia sp. CeCAU1. The sequence continues at coordinate 82,273 of NZ_CDWWXA010000001.1, forward strand.
GAGCGGCCTCGGTACCGAGGTTCGGCAGCAACCCGGGCAGTCTGTCGGCCAGCATGGTCTTGCCACTGCCGGGCGGCCCCTGCATGAACAGGTGGTGACCACCGGCAGCCGCGACCTCGACGGCCAGCCGGCCCCTGCTCTGCCCCGCCACGTCCGCCAGATCCCCGGCCTGACCGTCGGTGGAGGCAGCTTCGGTCGGGGGGGCCTCCACGGGCTCGGCGGCGATCTCTCCCCGCAGGAGCGCCAGCACACTGATGAGATCGACAGCGGGCTCCACCACCGCGCCCGGTACCAGCGCCGCCTCGGCGGCGTTGCCCGCCGGCACCACGACCCGTTCGACACCGGCAGCCACCGCCCGAAGTACCGCCGGGAGCACCCCGCGGACACCGCGCACCCGGCCATCCAGCGCCAACTCGCCGATGAGTACCCGGCGGAGCAGGGCTGCGCGCGGCACCACGCCGGCCGCGGTGAGGATCGCCACCGCCATGGCCAGGTCGAAACCACTGCCCGACTTCGGGAGGGTGGCGGGGAACAACCCGAGTGTGATGCGACGATCAGGCCACCGTTGGCCCGAGTTCACGATCGCGGCGCGAATCCGATCCCGCGACTCATGCAACGCGGCATCGGGCAGACCGATGAGAGTCAGCCGCGGAAGACCATCGGCGAGATCCGCCTCCACCTCGACGATGTGACCTTCGACCCCGACGACCGCCACCGCCCGGGCCCGCGCGAGAGCCATCAGAACGCTCCCCGGATGTGCTCGACACGAACCGGGCCCGTCGAAGGACGGGACACCAGGAGGACGTCGAAACGCACCAATGACGAGGCGTGGGGGTGCTCGGCGAGCCACCGGGCGGCCAGGCGTCTGATCCGGACCGCCTTGCGACCTACGACGGCCTCGGCGGCCGATCCGTAACGCGTCCCGGATCGGGTCTTGACCTCGCAGAACACCAGGCTCTCACCGTCCTGCACAACGAGGTCGAGCTCGCCCTCGCGGCAGCGCCAGTTACGGTCGAGGATCTCGGCGCCGACCGCCGCCAGATGGCGGGCTGCGACATCTTCGCCGAACCTGCCCAGTGCGTCCTTTGCCCGCATCGCCGCTCCCGTTCGCCGGGGGACGGGTGCCCGCCGGTCGTGACCAGCGTGGACGTGGGCGGGCCGGAGAGCCATCCACATGATCGACATGTGGATGACGAGGGTTTCTCCACAGGAGCGAGCTGGGCGGACATCTCAGCGGGTCATCACGGGCTTCGGTGACGGGTCGAATCGCACCGTCGATTCAGGCGACAGCCGACCGGAATGAGGTGCCGATCCGCCGAACATACCGCCGAGACGATCAAGATGCCGAGGCAATCAGGCAGCCGGGCCGGGAAAGCGTGACGCCAAGAGTCGGCGTCAGAGCTCGGCCTTGGTCAACTCCTCGACGTTGATATCTTTAAAGGTGACTACTCGGACATTCTTAACAAAACGCGCAGGCCGGAACATGTCCCACACCCAGGCGTCCCTCAAGATCAACTCGAAGAAGACCTCGCCGTCCGTGCTGTTCCTGACCTCGATCTGGTAGTCGTTCGCGAGGTAGAAGCGGCGCTCGGTTTCGATCACATACGAGAACAGCCCCACCACGTCGCGGTACTCGCGATAGAGCTGCAGCTCCATCTCGGTCTCGTACTTCTCGAGGTCTTCCGCGCTCATACAGTCTCCGTGACGCCATGCCGGCTGGTCACAAGCACCCTGTCCTCCAGCCGCAACGATCGTGCTTCCCTCGTCGTCGCCGCATGCGCAGCCACGTTGACGTACGACATCCGATGCTCGTCACACGGTCCGCAGCGCGCCAGCGCCGCCGCGTGGGCCGCGGTGACGTATCCCTTGTGCTGCGCGAAATCGTACTCGGCATAGCGCGTGTGCAACGCACGCATGATCCGGTCCCTCGTCACCTTCGCCACGACCGAAGCTGCCGCCACGCACGCGACCACCCGGTCTCCCTTCACCACCGCCAACGACTCCACTCCGAAACCGGCGACCGCGAATCCATCCGTGAGCACGTAACCCGGGCGCGCAGACAGGCGCGCCACCGCGCGTCGCATTCCGGTGATGTTGGCCACGTGCAGGCCGACCCGATCGATCTCGGCCGCGGAGATGACGACGGTCGACCACGCCGCGGCGGCGGCCATCACGTCCTCGAAAACACTCTCGCGGATCTGCTCGGTCAGGAGCTTGGAGTCGGCCAACCGCGCCAGCCGCTGACGAGCCTCCGGAGCCAGAATCACCGCGGCGACGACCAGGGGTCCGGCGCATGCCCCACGACCCGCCTCATCGACCCCTGCGACCGGGCCGAGACCATGCCTGTTCAGGGCGCGCTCGTAACCGAACAGCCCGGCATCCCGGCGAAGAGCGGCACCGTAGTGTCTCATGACGGACCGCGGCGGCGAGCCGTCCCTGGTGCGCACGTGCGCGTGGATCCTCGTGGCATCCGGCGAGGCCGACGGGTGGCGGTCCACGCCGGGGGGATCAGCACGGCAAAGGCGAACAGGGACACGTCATCCGTGGCCGGGTAGCCCGGCAGCGGCACCACGGCGTCGCCGGTAGAAGACAGCGCGGCGGATGTGGTCGACCCGGCCGACGCACGAGGAGCCGGAGGCAGCACCGACGCGGCGGGAATCCCGGCGAAATCGTTCGGAACGCCCAGGAAGCCGAACCGGCCAAGTGGCCAGACACGGACGAAGGCCCGTCCCACCACCGCATGCTTCGGGATCGGTCCGTTCTGCCGGGCATCCGAGGAGGCCCCGCGATGGTCACCCATCACCCACAGGTAGCCAGCCGGGACGGTCAGCGGACCGAACCGCTGATAGTCGTTCTGGTAGACGTACGGCTCGTCGAGCGGATGGCCGTTGACCGAGACCCTGCCCGCGGTATCGCAACACGCGACCGTGTCGCCGCCGACCGCTATGACGCGTTTGATGAAGTCGGTCTCGCTCGGGGCCCCGAGACCCAACAGGTTCTGCGCGCCACGAACGAACCTGCTGAACGCGTTGCTCGGCGGCGGGACGACGGACTCGGCATGATCGAATCCGGTTCCCTTGCCATTAAAGACGACGATCTCACCCCGGTGCACGTCGCGGAAGTGGTAGACGACCTTGTTGACGAGAACCCGGTCGTCGACCAGCAGCGTCCGCTCCATCGATTCCGAGGGGATCCAGAACGCCTGGACCAGAAAAGCCTTGATGAGCAGGGCGAGCAGAAAGGCGATCAGCACAAGGACCGGGAGCTCGCGAAGGAACGAGCCACGGCCACGGGTCCGCGCCGCCTCGGGCCGGGAAACCCGACGACCGGGGGCTTCCGGGCCGTCGGGCTGCGCCTGGTCCTTCGGGCCGTCAGGCTCGGCCGCAGGGCTCGGCCGCGCACCGTCCGGCTGACCGCCCTCGGTTCTTCCCGGTACCCGAGGCCCACTGGGATCGGATGCATTCACGCCGCCACCTCGCAGAATCGACCGTCAAACCTCATCGGACCGGTCGACGTGCCACCAGCCGCACCTTGCGACAGCGTTGCGGACCGTGCCGCCTATCTTCGTCCATCAACGGCGGCGCCACCTGCACGGGCAACCGGCAAGTCGCGGATGGAGAATCCGGACGCGTCACGGGGTGGCGGTGGCCTCAGCGCGCGACCGGCTCACGCTTCTCCTTGATCTTGGCGGCCTTACCGCGCAGCTGACGCAGGTAGTACAGCTTGGCCCGTCGGACGTCACCACGGCTCACGATCTCGATCTTCGAGACGATCGGGCTGTGGAGGGGAAAGGTCCGCTCCACACCTACGCCGAAGCTGACCTTACGGACGGTGAAGGTCTCCCGCACCCCGCCACCCTGGCGGCGGATGACGGCACCCTGGAAGACCTGGATGCGCTGACGGTTTCCTTCGACGACCCGCACGTGGACCTTGAGGGTGTCGCCCGGCCAGAACTCGGGCACGTCGGTCCTCAGCGACTCGGCGTCGAGGCTGTCCAGGGTGTGCATGGCAGTCGCTTCCTGAAGAGTTGAGATGGATGGTCCGCGGCCCCGGAACGCACCGAGGTGGACAATCCGTGGTCCAGGCCGACCCGGCCGGCATGGGTGGACGCAATCACCGCGAGGTGTCCCGCGGGAAAGACATGCGACCCGAGGCCGCCCGAACCGGTCACGAACCGACGGACACTGCATTCTACTGTGCCACACCCGGGAGAGAGACCGGACCGCCCTACCCCTCGCCCGGCCCCTCGACGTCACGATGATGGATCAGGCCCGTCCCCTCGGTGGGGGCCGGCAGCATCCGCCCGGCCGCCTCGGCCGCGGCGGCAGCGAGTACGACTCGGTCCGCTTCGGCGAACTCGCGGCGTTCCAGGAGGTCCGGGCGCCGCAACAGGGTACGACGAAGCGCCTGGGAACGACGCCAGCGGGCGATCGCCTCATGATCGCCTGAGCGGAGAACGGGCGGCACCTCGGTCCCCCGCCATACCGGCGGACGGGTGTAGACCGGGCCTTCCAGCAAGCCGTCGGAGAAAGAGTCATCGGCGGCTGAGGCGCTGTTACCGAGTACTCCGGGCAGCAGCCGCGTAACCGCTTCGAGAATCACCAGGGTCGCGGCCTCGCCCCCGGCCAGCACATAGTCTCCAATGGAGATCTCGTCATCGGCCCAGGTCTCGATCACTCTGGCGTCGATGCCCTCGTAGCGCCCGCAGCAGAACACCAGCCAGGGCTCGCGCGCCAGTTCTTCGGCGTGGCGCTGAGTGAACGGAGTCCCCGCCGGGGTCGGCACGACGACCCGGGGCCGGCTACCGGCCACTCGTGCGGTGATCTGCGACAACGCCGCGTCCCAGGGCTCGGGCCGCATGACCATCCCCGGGCCTCCCCCGTAGGGGGCGTCATCCACGGTGCGATGAACATCCGTGGTCCACATCCGCAGATCATGTGTATGGATCTGCAGGGTTCCGTGCTCCTGAGCCCGGCCCACGAGCGACAGACGCAGGGGCTCGAGATAGGCCGGGAAGATGGTGACGATGTCGGCGCGCATCGGCTGCTTTCAGAGATATCGGCTCTTTCAGAGATATCGGCTGCCTGCCAAGAAACCCGATCTACCCGCCAGCCGAAGACCGGGCCGAGGGCCCGCAGCCGACTTCCCGCCCAGGACCCGGGTCAATCGAGATCGAGCAGGCCGGGCGGCGGATCCACGACGATCCGGCCGGCGGGGGGGTCGACGGTCGGCACGATGTCACGGACGAAGGGGACGAGATGCTCGCCACCGTCCGGGCCGCCGATCGCGAGCAGGTCTCCCGCAGGGGAGTGAATGATGTCGGTGACGTGCCCCAACAACATGCCCGCCGTGGTCACCGCCCGCAGGCCGACCAGGTCCCGATCCCACCACATCTCCACAGCCTCGCCGTCACCGTCGGCGTCGTCGAGCGGCGATCCCGCCTGATCCGCGTCGATGGTCAGGAGCACGCCGCGCAGCGCCTCCGCGGCGCCACGATCGTCCACCCCGCGAAAATGAAGCAACAGGCGGCCCGAGTGCCAATGAGCGCCGGAGACGGTGAGCGCAGTCCCCCCCCCTTCGCGACCGAGGACCGCCCCTACGACAAACCTGCGGTGGGGCACGTCGGTACGAATCTCGATCGTGACCTCACCGCGGATGCCATGCGGACGACCGATCCGCCCGACAACGATCTCCTCAGCCACGACTTCTCGGGCGATCAGGACGAAGCTCGCGACAACGCCGGCAGGTCCTAACGGTCCACATCGACGACGTCGATCCGAAGGGCCCGGCCTCCGACACCACCCATCACCGCGCGCAGCGCACGAGCGGTACGACCTCGCCGACCGATGACCTTCCCGAGATCTTCGGGGTGCACCCGCACCTCCAGGGTGCGTCCACGCCGACCGTTGTTCAGGTCCACCCGGACGTCGTCGGGGTGATCGACGATGCCTCGCACGAGATGTTCGAGGGCCGCCTCCAGCACCTACTGCCCCGCGGCCGGTGCGTCCGTGGCCGGGGCGGCTTCCGCTTCCTCTGCCGACCCGGACTTCTTGGCCTTCTTCGGCGTGGTCGCCGGCCGGTCCTCGGCGCCTGCGGCGGCCCGCGCGGCCGCCTGGAAGATCTCCCGCTTGTCCGCCTTTGGCTCGGCGACCTTCATCGGCGGGGGCGCCGGCAGGTTCTTGAACTTCTGCCAGTCCCCGGTGACCTTGAGGATCGCGAGGACGGGCTCGGTGGGCTGTGCACCGACCGAGAGCCAGTGCCCCACCCGCTCGGCGTCGACCTTGATGATGCTCGGGTCGGACTTGGGGTGGTACTGCCCGATGGACTCGATGACCCGACCATCCCGCTTGGTACGGGCATCGGCCACGACGATGCGGTAGTGCGGCTCGCGCATCTTGCCGAGACGCTGCAGTTTAATCTTGGTTGCCACGGTGGTCGAACGGCTCCAGACATGTCGATGACCACTGGTTTTCCATGGCTGCGCATGGAGCCCCTGTGGTGGGAAGCACCCGCGCCGGACAGCCACTCACACATCTCCCGCGCGACACCGCGAGGAACCGCGACACCGCGAGGAATGAGGGCAGCCACACCGACGCTGGCAGGCAGGGCCTGTATTGAGCTTACAGTCTGCCAGATCGTGACCGCCGCACACGAGCGGGGAGCCCGTGCACTCGCCACGGCCGCATCGCGCGGGTCAACCCCGTTCTCCGCACATGCGCGCGTCGTCCCAGGTCAGGGTGCTGACCGATTTGATCATGCGATGCATCGTCGCAGGTCACGGCACCGTGTGCGGAAGACAGGGTCAACGGCCCCCGCGGGGGCCGCGCGGCGGCATCCCACCGAAGCCGTCCTGCTGCCGCATCAGCGCCGAGAGATCCGGCATGCCGTCCGGAAGCGCGGGGCCCTTCGCCGGCCGCTCCTGCGCAGTGGACTTCTGCGCCTTGGCCTGGGCCGCCCGTGCCGCCGGATTACCCTTGCGGCTGGCTCCCTTGCCCTTCTTCGCTGCCTTGCGAGCCGAGGCGGCCTTCGCTCGACCCACCCCCCC
>NZ_CDWWXA010000001.1:89586-125052 GCF_977971845.1 Frankia sp. CeCAU1
CCTTGCCCTTCTTCGCTGCCTTGCGAGCCGAGGCGGCCTTCGCTCGACCCACCCCCCCCGGCATCCCCATGCCGCCAGCCATCTGTCGCATCATCTTGCGGGCCTCGGCGAACCGGTCCAGCAACTGGTTGACCTCGGTGACCGTGACCCCGGACCCACGCGCGACCCGAGCCTTGCGGGACGCCTGCAGGATCCTGGGATCACGCCGTTCCGTCGGCGTCATGGACCGAATGATCGCAACCACCCGATCGACGTCCCGATCGTCGACCTGCGCCAGTTGATCCTTCATCTGGCCCATACCCGGCAGCATGCCGAGCAGGTTGCCGATCGGGCCCATCTTGCGGACCGCGAGCATCTGTTCGAGGAAATCCTCGAGCGTGAACTCGGAGGCGACCATCTTCGCCGCCATGGCCTCGGCCTGCTCGGCCTCGAACGCCTTCTCGGCCTGCTCGATGAGGGTGAGGACGTCACCCATGCCGAGGATCCGCGACGCCATGCGTTCCGGGTGGAAGACGTCGAAGTCGTCCAGGGCCTCACCGGTGGAGGCGAACATGATCGGCCGACCGGTCACCTGGGCGACCGAAAGGGCCGCACCACCGCGCGCGTCGCCATCGAGCTTGGTCAGGACCACTCCGCTGAATCCCACGCCATCGGCGAAGGCGCTCGCGGTCGCGACCGCGTCCTGACCGATCATCGCGTCCAGGACGAAGAGAATCTCATCCGGTGAGACGGCGTCGCGGATGTCGGCCGCCTGCCGCATCATCTCCTCGTCGACGCCGAGCCGCCCGGCCGTGTCGACGACGACCACATCGAAGACCTGCCGGTGCGCGTGCGCGAGCGCGTCGCGCGCGACGCGCACCGGATCCCCGACCCCGTTGCCGGGCTCGGGCGCGAAGACCTCCACCCCGGCCCGCGCCCCGACCACCTGCAGTTGGTTGACCGCGTTCGGACGCTGCAGGTCGGCCGCGACCAGCAGCGGGGTGTGACCCTGAGCCTTGAGCCAGCGCCCGAGCTTGCCGGCCAGGGTGGTCTTACCCGTTCCCTGCAGGCCGGCGAGCAGGATCACCGTCGGCGGGGTCTTGGCATACCGCAGCGTCGTCGTGCCGCCGCCGAGGATCGCGACGAGCTCCTCATTGACAATCTTGATTACCTGCTGGGCAGGGTTCAACGAGGCACTGACCTCGGCGCCGCGGGCACGCTCCTTCACCGCGGCCACGAAGCCACGGACGACCGGGAGCGCGACGTCCGCCTCAAGCAGAGCCACCCGGATCTCCCGCGCGGTGGCGTCGATGTCGGCATCGGTAAGGCGCCCTCTGCCACGCAGCGACGCGAAGACCTTGTCGAGGCGGCTGGAAAGGGTGTCGAACACGCGCACACACTCCGAGATCGCAGACGGACCGCAGGGACCAGCGTACGCACCCGACGACGAAGGCAGCACACCCCCGTGTCCGATCAACCGACGACGTCACGCATCGGCCGACCGACGCGGACGCGACGTGCGCGGCCCGGCGAGGCATGCCCGCACGGACGCCGGCCTGGTCATTCACCTGCCGGGTCCGCCCTCTGCGCTGAGGAGGGCGAGACGCCTCGCCGGACGCTCACCCCCCCGGCCAGGAGAACACCGAGGAACATGTCGCGGCTGACCGCGGAGCCCCACAGCTCCGCTCAGTGATGAAGCTTAGGTCACATGCCGAACGACCGGAAGGTCTTGACGCTGAGCACGTTGTGGTCTTCGCCGATCCGGCGGCCACTCGATCGATCAGCCGGCTTCGCCCAACAGCGCGTCGACGAACGCCTCCGGCTCGAAGGGAACAAGATCGTCTGGGCCCTCTCCCAAGCCGATCAGTTTCACCGGCATACCGAGCTCGCGCTGCACGGCGATGACGATCCCGCCCTTGGCCGTACCGTCCAGCTTGGTCAGCACGACTCCGGTGAGATCAACCGCCTGCGTGAACACCTGCGCCTGGACAAGCGCGTTCTGACCGGTTGTGGCGTCGAGCACGAGCAGCACCTCGTCGACCGGACCGTGCTTGCCCACCACTCTTTTAATCTTCGCCAGCTCGTCCATCAGACCTGCCTTGGTGTGCAGCCGGCCGGCGGTGTCGATCAACACGGTGTCCACGCCGCTCTGCGTGCCCTGTCGGACCGCATCGAACGCCACCGACGCCGGGTCACCCCCCTCGGCCCCGCGGACCGTGATCGCGCCGACCCGTTCACCCCAGGTCTGAAGCTGATCCGCGGCCGCGGCACGGAACGTGTCCGCCGCGCCCAGCACGACCGTACGCCCGTCCGCGACCAGCAGCCGCGCGATCTTTCCACAGGTCGTGGTCTTACCCGTGCCGTTGACACCGACGACGAGCACGACGGCGGGACGATCCGGGGCCGTCGTGCGCAGCGATCGGTCGGTCGTCGTACCGATCTGGGCGAGCAGCTCGTCGCGCAGCATCGCCCGCACATCCGCGGGCGTGCGGGCACCGAGCACCTTCGTGCGTTCCCGCAGCGCGGCGACCAGCTCGGTGGTCGCCGTGACCCCGACGTCGGCAAGGAGCAGTGTCGCCTCCACGTCTTCCCACGCGTCCTCGTCGAGATTGTCGCCGGACAGCAGGGAGAGCAGTCCGCGACCGAGCGCGTTCTGCGAACGAGCCAGCCGCAGGCGCAGCCGGACGAGGCGGCCGGCTGCCGGCGGCGGTGCCTCCGGTGGGATCCGCTCCTGGACCGGGATCCCCGGCGCGGCCGGTATCTCGGCGGGCGGGGCGCCGACGCCCTCGCTCTCCGTCGGGGATGGTGGCAGCACATCGGGAAGACCGATGTCGTCGACCGTCCTGGTCGCCGAATCGCGGGGTACCTCGGCGTCGTCACCGACCCCGGGACGGTAGTCGGCGCCCGGGCGCCGGCCTTCCTCGATGGATCGGCGGGGGCGTCGACGCAGGGCCGTGCCGGCCACCAGGCCCACGGTGGCCAGTACGACGACGGCGATGACGACGATCAGGATGAGGAGCTCCACGTACCGATCCTGACAGATGACGCCACAAGGCCGTGGCGCTCGCCCGGCGGGAGGGCGGCGGCGTCAGAGCACCGCCCGCTCCCGCAGCCGCTGACTGATCACTGTCGTCACCCCGTCGCCCCGCATGGCCACGCCGTACAGGGCGTCAGCGATCTCCATCGTCCGCTTCTGGTGGGTGATGATGATCAGCTGCGACTTCTCACGCAGACCCTCGACGGCCTCGAGCAGCCGGCCGAGATTGCGGTCGTCCAGAGCTGCCTCGACCTCGTCGAGCACGTAGAAGGGCGAAGGGCGGGCCCGGAATATCGCGAGCAGGAGAGCGAGTGCGGTCAGTGAACGCTCCCCGCCGGACAACAGCGACAGACGCTTCACCTTTTTTCCCGGCGGCCTCGCCTCGACCTCGATGCCCGTGGTGAGCATGTCATCAGGATCGGTGAGCACCAACCGGCCCTCACCGCCCGGGAACAGCGTCGAGAAGACGATCTCGAACTCACGGGCGGTGTCCGCGAACGCGACGGCGAAGACCTCACGCACCCGCAGATCAACCTCCTCGACGACCAGCAGAAGATCCCGGCGGGTGCTCTTGATGTCTTCGAGCTGCGCGGACAGGAACGCGGCCCGCTCCTGAAGCGCGGCGAACTCCTCGAGGGCCAGGGGATTCACCCGCCCCAGCCGGGCCAGCTGCTTCTCCGCGGTGGCGGCCCGGGCGCTCTGCTCGGCTCGATCGAACGGCACCGCGGTGCCGTCGGGCTCATCCGGCGGGACCAGCGTGTCCGGGCCGAACTCGGCCACCAGGTCATCGGCGTCGATGCCGTGCTCCTCCAGAGCCTTGGCTTCCAGGGTCTCCACCCGCAGCCGCTTCTCCGCTCGGGCCAGCTCGTCGCGATGGGCGGCGTCGCGCAGCGCCGCGAGTTCGGTGGCCAGAGCGCGCCCCTGGTCACGCACCCCGACCAGCTCCGTCTCGGCGGCCTTGCGCAGTGCGTCGGCCTCCTCCCGCTCCGCCGCGGCGCGAGCCAGGGAATGGTCCAGTCGGTCGAGAGCGACCTGAGCCGCATCCCCCATCGCCGTCGCGACGGCAGCCTGCCGCTCGCGGACCTCGTGCCGACGGGCCGCCGCGGCCCGTGCCGCCCGCTCGTTCGCCGCCGCGCGGATCAGTCCGTCGGCGCGTCCCTGCAGGCCTCGCACCCGCTCCTCGCTGGTACGGACGGCCAACCGGGCCTCGACCTCGGCGGCGCGCACGGCGGAGGTAGCCGCGACGAGCCGGTCTCGTTCATCCGGAGCCCGCTCCCCCGCCTCCGGCTGCTCCGATGCCGCGGCGAGCGACGCCTCGAGCTCGGTCAACGCTCCGTATGCCCGATCACGGGCTGTTTCGGCCCGTGATCGGGCGCCCTCCAGCCTGGCGATCTCGGATGCCGCGGCCCCTCCCGAACGATCGAGCCGCGCCATCTGCTCGGACAGCGCCCGGTGCCGGGCATCGGTCCCGTGCAGCGCCGCCAGTGCCGCATCGATGGCGGTACGAGCCCGGGTCACCTCGGCACGCGCGGGCTCGAACGCCTCGTGGGCGGACTCGACGCGACGGGTCGCCTCCGCCACGCCGGCCTCGGCCTCGTCCGCCGCGGCCTGCAGTTCGATCGCGGACGGCGGGTTCGCGCTGCCGCCGATAGAGAGGGGGGCACCGATGACGTCGCCGGCTCGGGTGACCACCCGCAGGTCGGGGCGCAACGCCGTGGCCCGCTCGGCCGCCGCCAGATCCTCGACCACGACAGTCCGGGCGAGCAGGGACGACACGGCGGTACGGAACCGATCGTCACCGATCTCCACCAGGTCCAGCGCGGCAACGGCACCGGCCGGGAGCGGACCGCCGGCGCTGGCCGCCCCCGGGACGATCGCCGCGCTGCCGGCAGCGCCGGCGCAGGCGTCAGGCTCATCCGCGACGGTGACGGCGGCCACCAGCGCTGCTCGGCCGGCATCCGTTTCCCGCAGCCACGCAAAGGCCGCCATGGCGTCCCCCGACGTGCCGACGAGCAGGGCGTCCGCCGCCGGGCCCAGCGCCGCGGCGATGGCCGCCTCCGCGCCGGCGGTCACGCTCAGGACGCCGGCCAGCCGGCCGATCACCTCAAGGGTCGGATCCGGTGCCGGAGCCGAGTCCTCCGCCGTGTTCGAGGCGGTCTGCCCGGTCTGCGCGCCGGTAGCAGCCCTCAACAGTGCCGCGGCTCCGTCGGCCGGTGAGAGGGAGAGGTGCAGCGCGTCGCATCGCGCGGCCCAGGATGCGCGGTCACGCTCGGCGCTACGCTCCTCACCGCGCAGGACCTCGAGCCGCTCGGCGGCAGCGGCATGCACCGCCACGGCCGCGCTGTGCTGCTCGGCGAGATCCTCCCGTGCGCTCCCCATCCGAGAGAGTTCGATCTCGAGGGCCGAACGTGACGCCGAGGTCTCGGTCTCCCGCTCCCGCGCGGCGTCGAGTGCCTCGGTCGTCCGTGCTATCTCGTTCTCGGCACTGGTGGCACGGGACCTGGCGGCCTCCACCTGGCCGGCAAGGCGCGCGATCTCCTCACGGCGAAAAGACGCCGCGCGTGCCGCGGCGATCAGTTCCTTCTCCTCCTGAGCGAGCGCGGCCTCGAGATCGGCACGCCTGGTGACCACCTCGGCGAGCAGATCCCGATCACGCTCCAACCGCTCGGTGAGGGCGATTTCCTGCTCCCGGACCGCCGTGGCCTCCTGTTCCAGTTCCTCGGGGTCGCGGCGCCCACGTACGTCGTCGGTCGCGGCACGCAACAGGCGACCCCGTTCGACGGCGAGGGAACGGGTGCCCCGCAGCCGTTCCCGCAGGGATGCCAGGGCGTACCAGGTCTCCTGGGCGCCGGTGGCGCGCGGAATGATCGCCGTCAGGTCGGCCTGCAGCTGCTCCTCACGGCGGGCTGCCGCGGCGTGAGCGGCCTCGGTGGTCGTCAGCCGCGCCCGCAATGCCTCCTCGTCCGCGAGGTCGGAGGTGATCGCGACCTGGGCACGATGGAGATCGTCGGCGAGAAGGCGCAGGCGGGCGTCCCGTAGCGAAGCCTGAATCACACCGGCCTTACGGGCGATCTCCGCCTGCCGACCGAGCGGCCCTAACTGCCGACGCAGTTCGGCGGACAGATCGGTGAGGCGGGTGAGGTTCGCCGACATCGCCTCGAGCTTGCGGAGTGCCTTCTCCTTGCGTTTACGGTGTTTGAGGACGCCGGCGGCCTCCTCGATGAACGCACGGCGATCCTCCGGGCGCGCGTGCAGGACCGCGTCGAGCTGGCCCTGGCCGACGATCACGTGCAACTCTCGGCCGATACCCGAGTCGCTCATCAGTTCCTGGATATCCAGCAGGCGACAACCGGTACCGTTGATCGTGTATTCGCTCTCGCCGCTGCGGAACATCAGTCGCCCGATGGTCACCTCGGTGTACTCGATGGGGAGCGCGCCGTCCGAGTTGTCGATCGTCAGAAGTACTTCGGCGCGCCCCAAGGCCGGGCGAGCGGGTGTGCCCGCGAAGATGACATCGGACATAGTGCCGCCACGTAGGGCCTTGGCACCCTGCTCCCCCAGTACCCAAGCGATGGCGTCAACGACGTTACTCTTGCCCGACCCGTTGGGCCCGACCACGCAGGTTATTCCCGGCTCGAGATGCAGGGAGGTCGAGCTCGCAAAGGACTTGAAGCCCCGCAGGGTCAGGTTCTTGAGATGCACCAGTCTCCGGAGCGCTGGAAGGGTTCACCGGCTCGACCCGGGATGGCCGGACTCAGCCGACGTTCGACAGAGCCATCCTAGTCGGCCACCCGAAGCACCCAGCAGGCTACGCTCCGAAAAAACGAAGAAGGCGAGAAGTGAGGTTGCCCGGCCCTTCCTGGACATAGAGCCGCCAAAGTGATCCGAGACACACGGGCAACATCGCTGGGCAGAGACGAGCCAGCCGGGAAAACGACCGATTCGATGGTCTCAGCGATCATGAAGTCCGTAGAGACGGAGCCTTGCCCACGTAACCGGGCATACCCACTACGAGGGGGCGCCTCCCCGAGGAACGCCCCGCCAGCTCAGCTGAACGCCGGTTCGGCGTCGAGCGCCCGGACATCCTCCGGCACGTCGACACCACCCACCAACGCCTCGTTAACCTCACGTACTCGAGCCAGTTCTGCCTCGAGCTCCGCTACTCGGGCACGAAGCCGACGCACCTCGCAAGAGAGACGCAAGTCGCCGCCGGAACCGACGTGGCCAAAAAGGGCCTTCGCCATAGTGATGGTCCTCCACGATGAGTGACCTAGTGGGTGTCAGACAGCACAAGATCGGAACAGATCAGAGTGCGCCCCAAACAATGACTCCAGGTTCCCATGCCGAGTGACCGAAAGTCAAGAGCATGCCACATGCTCCCGAGCCGGTCCGGTGAACATGCAAAAAGCGGACGGTCATACCCACGACAGTTCCGACAACGCAGCGTCTGCAACCAGTCACTTTCGTCGAAAGTCGGTCAGATCACTCTGCGCCACCTGCCACACAGCCTCCACCCTGTCCGTCCGCCCAGGGGTGTGACCCGTCATCAACAAGTGCAGAAGGTCACGACAGGCCGGCTCCGGCCCCTCCGCGACCACCTCGACCGCCCCGTCCGGGAGGTTGGTGGCGGATCCGACCAGGCCCAGGCGCCGGCCCCGGGTACGCACGTAGTCACGAAAGCCGACGCCCTGGACAAGGCCGGCGACTCGGGCAGTGAATCGGACCACGGCGTGTCCGGACTCCCTCTGCTCCGCGGATACATCGCTCATCAGCACGGTAGGGTACTGGCCATTGTGGATACCACATACTTCCCAGACATGGCAGGCCGGCCGAGAGGGACACGGCGGCAGGGTGATCATCGGCTGGAACGGCCGGACCGGCCACGTTTCCGCCGCCGGTCCGCTGCCGTGCTACTCGCGTGTGGAGCTCTCGGCTCGGCACTCCTTCTCAGCGGTTGCGGCCAGAACTTCTCCCAGGACGGCGGCACACTACCCGTCCCACGCGCGAGCACCGATGGTGACCGCCAGGTCACCCCGGAGCCGGTCGACGGCGCAGACAAGATTATTGGTCCTGGCTACGCCCCGCCGCGTACCGCAGGGCCTACCCAGACAGCGGTGCCCAATCTGCCGGGCGGCAAGCAGTAGTCAGTACCACGCGTAACTACTACCCATACGATTTACCTCATGCCGATCGCCGGTGAGACGCGGCTGGACACCCGGCTACCCAGGCCAAGATCAGCCCGCTCGCCGGCCTGGTAGCCCGCACGACCGCCGCTCCCGGAGAGCTGGCGTGTCCTTGGCGCTCGCAACCTGGGATAGACGCTTGCCAGGTGCGCGTCCACCCGCTGGCTTCGATTCGCCAGGACGACGGCCACCGACGGCGTCGTCGAGGGCCGGTCTGATCCGTTCTCCCGGGTCTGCGTCTGCTGGGCCTGCGCCCGCTCCCGGGCCATCCGCTCCGTCCTGGTCAGTCTCCCCGCCACCGCCACCGCGAAGCCTGCCATCCACGACCGACGAAACGCCCGCGGGTCCTCCTGGCGTGGTGGACGGGCGAGGGCCAATCCCTGTGCCTGCTGGACCAGCAACGAGGTGAACAACATCTGCACGCGGTGGATATCCACATCCATCCCGAACAGATGAGCGGAGTGCCCCGTCCCCACTGCACGCTGCTCGGTCCGGTACACGAGCCGGCAACCAAGCGGTGCGGCAATGCCCGCGAGCAACGAGATCTTGTCCCGGGCATAGGGCGGATCGACGGCCACCACCAGGTCAGCCGCCTCGACGCGGTGCGGCGACGCCTCCTCGACCAGCGCGCGGTCGATCCCGTACTGGGCGATCAACTCGGCCGCCTTGCTGTTATAGGTTTCGCGGGCGGCCTCGCTCAGCCCCTCCGCCTCCGCCATCGCCAACAGCTTCCGTATACGACCGAGCAGGGCATCCGGATTCATCGCGCCTCCGTCCATGTCGCGTCGGGGGCAGGCCAGCCAACCGACGTGCCGGATGATGCCTCACCGATCCCGGCAGCCCGGTCTCGGTCCTGGACGAGGCGATAACTGTGAACGCCGCGGCAGGTCTGGCTCCCCACCCGACTGTCGCGGACGCCACGCCCGGCACCCCCACCCGAGAGCCGCGGGCACCCGAGAGCCACGGGATTCGAACGTGTGATCGAACCTTACCACCTGGCCCGCCTTGGGTACGGCTGGCAGGTGGGGCAAGTGAAGCTCGACCGGTTCATGAAAGCGTCCCGGCGCACCGCGTCTCCGCATCGTGTGCATGGCCGACCCGCGCGGCCGTACACCTGTAGCGACCGTTCGAACAGCCCGCTGACCCCGTCCGCCGACACGTACAGGCGGTCGAAGGACGTACCGCCCACCTCAAGAGCCGCGATCATCACCGTCCGCACGCAACCCAGCAGCCTGCCGACCTCCGCCCGGGTGAGGGTCTCGGTCGGCCGCGCGTAGTGCAGCTTCGCGGCCCACAGGGCCTCATCCGCGTAGATGTTCCCGACCCCGCTGACAAGTGTCTGATCGAGCAGGGCCCGCTTCACGCCGGTACGGCGTCGACGCATCCTCTCCGTGACGAGCCGCTCGTCGAAGGCGGGATCCAGAGGATCCCTGGCGATGTGCGCGACGGGAGCAGGCAGATCCGCTTCCCCCATTGCGACCGCCAGGCCACCGAAGGTGCGTTGATCCACAAATCGCAGTTCGCGTCCTCCGTCCGTGAAGACGAACCGGATCCGCAGATGCTTCTGGTCGGGGGTGGCGGGTGGAACGACGAGCAACTGTCCGCTCATCCCGAGATGGGCGATCAGTGCATCCCCCTGGGCCGGATGACCTGGGGGCAGGGCAGGCGGAGACATCTCGGCCAGCACGGCAGCTGATTCCTCCTCCGGTGGTTCTTCTGGAACCACCGGAGCGCACGCCGCATGGTCTACCGGCGGCTGAAGCACCAGCCACAGATACTTGCCACGGCGTCGTGCCGCCGTTATCCGGCGGCCGACGAGCAGCGCCGAGAAGTCGGCGGCACCGGCCAGATGACGGCGCACCGCACGAGGATGGTGGACATCAACCGATGCGATGACGCGACCGACGGCACCACGTTCCAGACCGCGGCGGACAACCTCTACTTCGGGGAGTTCTGGCATGATCTCCGGTCGTCGGGTCGGGTCAGTGGGATGACACCGGACCCTCGACGTGGCTCGATGAATCTGTTGCCACCACTGAATCTGTTGCCACCACCGAGCCTGTCGCCAGCGCCCAGGAAGCGAACCGGGGCAGCTGATGATCAGCTACTCTCACGGACCCGAGACCTGATCGTGATCAAGGCTGCCGACGGCGGACCTCTCATGATTTCCGCCGGCGACGTCCGCGCCCGAACCGTCCTCCCGCCCCAAGGCTGACCGTTCCTCGAGAACCGCGAAAGCCGCGGCGGCAGCCCGCTGCTCGGCCTCCTTCTTGCTTCCCCCTTCGCCCTCGCCCAGTGGCTCTCCCGCAATCCTCGCGTAGGCGGTGAATCGCTTCGCGTGGTCCGGACCGGCCTCCTCGACGATGTATTCGGGCGGCCCGAGAGCCAGCACCGCCGTCTGTTCCTGCAGTGAGGTCTTCCAGTCAAGCCCTGCGCCTCGGCCGGCGGCCTCGTCCAGCAAGGGATCGAAGAGACGGTGCACGAAACCGGAGGCCACGTCGAGGCCTGAGGACAGATAGACCGCCCCGATGATGGCCTCGAGGGTGTCGGCGAGGATGCTCGCCTTGTCGCGCCCCCCGGTGGTCTCCTCGCCCCGGCCCAGCAGCAGGTACGGACCGAGCCCGGTGGGTCCGATCCCCCGTGCCACGTCCGCGAGAGCCCGCATGTTCACAACCGAGGCCCGCTGCTTGGCGAGCTGCCCCTCGGGAAGATCCGGGTGGCGGATGAACAGTGCCGCCGTCACCACCAGACCGAGCACCGCATCGCCCAGGAACTCCAGGCGTTCGTTGGTGGGCAGGCCGCCCTTCTCATAGGCATAGGAGCGGTGTGTGAGGGCGCGGTCGAGCAGCTCGGGGTCGATGGCGACCTCGAGTACCTCGATCAGGCCGTCCCGCGGCGGCGGGGGTGGCAGCTGGCGGGTCATCCGACCAGCCCGGCCAGGGCCCGCCGACGCGCCACCAAGATTGCCATCGCCGCTCTGGTCCGAGAAGCCAGGTCCGCCTGGACCGCGACCGACGCCGCCCTCAGCGCCACGAGCAGCCCGACTGCCTGGCTGTCGCCGGCTTCATCCGGTGCCCGCTCCGCGTGGACCGCGACACCATCGACCCCCAGCACGATCGTTCCCCCCCGCACATCAGGATCTTCCAACGTTCCCCATCCCGGATCCAGACCGGCCCTGGACAGGTGCCCCGTACCCCGATGAGATTCCCACCATCGCATCCCGCGAATGACGGACATCAGGACATCTCCGGTGAATCCGTCGGTGACCGCCACGTCGACTCCACGGCGATGATCGATCTTCTGGCCGTCGCCCGGCTCGCCTGTCCACGAAGGCGCGAGGAGCCGATCAGCCGTCAGCGGGCCGACATAGTGCAGATCGAGCGATCGGAGCAGCTCGTCGGCGGCTCGCCGCAAGGTGTCGGGAAGCGCTGGACGCGCCGTCAGAAGCCCGACTCGGGGAGCGTTGACGGCGAAGCGAACCGCGGCGTATGCACTGCCCGCGACCGCGAACTGGGCGAGTTCGTCCGCCGTCACATCAACCGTCGCCCCCGCGTCACACAGCACGACGGGGGCGTTCGCCCCGCCGACAATCGAGGCGAGAGTGGCCCGCGTCGCCCCGGGGAGCAGACCGTAGGTGAACTGAGCCGAGGCGACCAGGGCTTCGGCCGGGGCTGTCGAGACCATCGCATCGGCATGTCCGTCACGGACCAGGCGCGCCGCCACCCGGACGCCGGAGTCCCGACGTGCTCGCACTTCACGCAATGCCTCCGGGCCCGCCGAAACGCCGCGAGCGGCCGTGGCGAGCAGGACGCGCTCGCCTGGCACAATTCCCAGCCGAGCAAGGTCATCCCGGACGGCATCACCGGATGTCACCAGAGTGAGCACCAGATGCGGATCCGCGCCGAGCGCACTGGGCAACGCCTCGAGGAGAGGCCCGGAAGGGAACCCCTCCCCCACCAGGTCAACGGCGATACGTGTCACACCGGGTCAGACGTCAAGCACCTGACGGTCGTTGTACCGGCCGCACGTGCCACAGACGGTGTGCGGCCGAATCACGTGCCCCCGCGAGCACTTTGCGAGGGTCGGCACCTTGGCCTTCCACTGCGAACGCCGGGACCGGGTGTTGCTGCGCGAGGTGCGCCGCTTCGGGACGGCCACTATTCCTTCTCCTTGCTCTCATGAGGGTCGGTGCGACCCTTCTCGGTTCCCGCCGCTCCGCTGCCGGCCAGCGCGGACAGCGCCGCCCATCTCGGGTCGGATCGCGCATGGGAATGTCCAGGCTCGACATCGTCGAGACGCACCCCGCAGTCCACGCAGAGTCCCGCACAGTCCGGACGGCAGATGGGTGACAGCGGAAGGTTGAGTACCAGGGCATCCCGCACCACGGGCTCGACGTCCGCATGATCATCGATTAGTACCCGAGCATCTTCGTCGTCACCCAGGTCCACGGCTCGGTCAGGGTAGTAGAACAGCTCGCGAAACTCGACCATGCTGACCTCGGACACGTCGTCCAGACAGCGCGCACATTCACCCCGAAGCGGCGCCACGACGCTCCCGCTGACCAGGACACCCTCGATCACCGATTCGAGACGCAGGTCCAGGGTGACGCTTGCGCCGGCCGGCACCCACATCATCTCGGTTCCGAGATCGGCGGGAAGTTCCGCCTGCGCCCGGACAAGCCGCATCGACCCGGGCCGACGACCGAGCTCACGGGTGTCCAGTACAAGGGGACCCTTCGGGGTCCGACGGCGAAAGTGGGATCCAGTCATGGCGGCAGTCGAGTTCACATCTACGTCAATGTAAGGAAGCCCGGCCGAAACAGGGCCTTCGTGGTGGTGTAGCTACCCGGCGTCGCTAACGACGGAGGCAGCCCGACGTCAGCGGCACCCTGGACCCTCCCAGAGGCCCGGACCCTCCCAGAGGATCGACGAACAGACTCCAGCCGGTCAGCAAGCCAGTCAGCTGCTGCGAGCCGGTCAGCTACTACGGTCTCCTAGCCTATCCGATCGGTGCCGCGGACGATCCGATCAGGCTGCCGAGATCTCCGGACACCCGAGCCCGGCGGGCGGCGGACCTCCGCCTAGGAAGCCGCTCGGGTACCGCTCGCCCCCCGCGACCGGCCCCGGAGCCCGGACAGTCCGGAACGGCGGGAGAGCCCGGCGGAGGTCGGTCGGCGGCTACCCACCCGGCGGGGGTTACTGAGCGAGGCGCTCACGGAGCTGTTTGAGTACCACATCCGGTACCAGCCCCGACACGTCACCTCCGTAACGCGCGACCTCCTTCACCAGGCTGGAGGACAGAAAGGCATATTGCGGGTTCGTACTCATGAAAAGAGTCTCCACGCCCGCAAGCGAATTGTTCATCTGCGCCATCTGAAGCTCATAGTCGAAGTCGCTGACCGCACGCAGTCCTTTGACGATCGACTGGATACCCCTGCTCCGACAAAAATCGACGATCAGCCCGTGGGACGCATCCACCAGGACGTTGGACGGCGCCATCGGATGATCACGCAGGGCCTCTCTGATGAGCTCCATCCGCTCGTCGACGGTGAACAAGGTGACCTTGTTCTTGTTGATCGATACGGCGACCACGACCTCGTCGAAGAGTCTGCTCGCTCGGACGATGATGTCGAGATGACCGTTGGTGATCGGATCAAATGAACCGGGACAGGCTGCCCTCCTCATGATCGAATACCGTACCAGAGAGCACCCTCTCCGTACCTCCGGTCGCGCAGCGCACACAACCCGTCAGGCCAGGCGACCGGGCCCGAGCGGTGCGATCTTTCGACAACGCAGACACCGTCCGCAGTCAACCAGGCGGCCGCCAGCAGCTTTGACAGCACTTCGCCGAGTTCCGAATCGCGCATCGCGTACGGCGGATCGAGGAAAACCACGTCGTAGGGATTATCCGAGGTGTTCTGCACCACACGCTCTACCGCGGCTTGCGCGATCTTCGCGCCCGACAGTCCCAGCGCTGTCACGTTCCGCCGTAGAGTGCGTATCACGATCGGATCGCGGTCGACGAGAAGAGCATGAGCGGCACCCCGAGACAGCGCTTCCAGACCGACCGCACCAGACCCGGCATAAAGATCGGCAATCCGAGCACCCCGCAGATCCAGGCAGGTCGACAAGGTGTTAAACAATCCCTCACGGGCACGTTCCGAGGTCGGACGGGTGGTTGTTCCGGGTGGAACCACGAGCCGCCGACCACCCGCGGTTCCACTGATGATGCGCGTCATCGGGCCACCCGGTCATCCCTTCTCGAGGAAGGCGACACTGGTGTCGTCGAGAACCGCGTCGAGCAGCCGGCGCAGTGCGGGATGCCGGTCCAACCCGGGGTCGTCGTCAACCAGGCGACCGGCCTCCTCACGTGCGTCGCGGATCAGGTCCTCATCACGAAGAAGTTCCAGGAGCTTCAGGGATCGTCGTCCGCCGGACTGAGCGGCCCCGAGCACATCGCCCTCTCGACGCTGCGCGAGGTCGAGACGGGCCAGCTTCGCCCCGTCGCTGGTGGCGGCGACCGCGCTGAGCCGCTCCCAGGCGGGGGATCCCGGCTCGGCCGCTGTATGCAGAAGACACCAGCCGGGCGCGGTGCCCCGGCCGACCCTCCCGCGCAGCTGGTGCAGCTGGGACACGCCGAACCTGTCCGCGTCCAGGACGACCATCACTGTCGCGTTCGGTACGTTCACTCCCACCTCGATGACGGTGGTGGCGACCAGCACGTCGACCTCGCCGGCCGCGAATCGGTTCATGGTGGCCTCCCGTTGCCCGGGTGCGAGACGACCGTGCAGCGGTTCAACCCTGAGGTCCGCAAGCTCGCCATCCACCAACAGGGGCAGCACCTCACGCACTGTCGCAGCCGGTCGGGACGCTCGCGGATCCGGACCGGCCGTCGAGGATTCGGTGGAATCGTCCTCCCCGTCCCCGTCCTCCCTGTCCTCATCCTCCCCGCCCGCACCGATCCGGGGACACACGACATAGGCCTGATGCCCGGCGGCCACCTCGTCGCGGATTCGTCCCCACATTCGATCCGTCCAGGATCTCTGGCTCGCCGGCACCACGAACGTCCCAATGGGAGAGCGTCCCGCTGGCAGTTCGGTGAGCTCGGAGACTTCGAGATCACCGAACACGGTCATCGCGACCGTCCGGGGAATCGGCGTCGCGGTCATCACAAGAAGGTGGGGAGGACGTCGTCCACGCGCTCGCAGTGCGTCCCGCTGTTCGACGCCGAAACGATGCTGTTCGTCGACGACGATCAGACCAAGATCGTTAAAGATCACCTCATCGTGCAGCAGGGCATGAGTACCGACCACCAGACCGGTGGAACCGTCCGCGATCTCCGCCAGAGCCTCCCGCCGCGCACGCCCTCCCATCGATCCGGTGACCAGCGTCACCCGCGTGGCCCGATGATCGGCTCCTAGTTCCCCTGCCCGGGCCAGATCGCCGAGCATCTCCCGGAGGCTTCGGCTGTGCTGAGCGGCAAGAGTTTCGGTGGGCGCCAGGAGTACCGCCTGGCCGCCCGTGTCGACCACGGTGAGCATCGCCCGCAAGGCGACCAGTGTCTTGCCCGAACCCACCTCTCCTTGCAGCAGTCGATGCATCGGAACGGGCCGACCGATCTCGGCTGCGATCGTCTTCCCCACCTCGCGCTGGCCCGTCGTGAGGGGGAAGGGCAGATCGGCATCGAACGCCGCCAGCAGACCATCCGGACGCTGCGGCCGGGGTGTTGTCGCCAGCGCCTCCACCTCACGACGCCGCTGGGCCAACGCCACCTGCAGCACCAGAGCCTCATCCCAGGTGAGGCGCCGACGACCGGAGGCGATCTCACCACGGTTCGCGGGCTGGTGAACCAGCCGGAAGGCCTCGGCCAGAGCGGGCAGGCGGTACCGGCTGCGGAGATCGTCCGGCAACGGATCCTCGACGGGATCGAGAGAGTCCAACGCCAGCCGGACGCACCTCGCCAGCGTCCAGCTCGGCACCTTGGCGGAGGCGGGGTAGATCGGAACCAGCGCGTTCGCGAACGGCGCACCGCTGACGGCTTCCCCGCTCTCCTCGGGTTCGAGGAGCTGGACCTCCGGGTTGGTCAGCTGACGCCGCCCGCGGAACTCGTCGACCTTGCCGGCGAACAGCGCGGTCGTCCCGGGACGGAGGTCACGCTCCCGCCAGCTCTGATTGAAGAAGGTCAGTGACAGTGAATGCCTGCCGTCCGTCACCGTCACGCGCACCATCGACTTCCGGGTGCCGCGCATCGGGCGGCGTTCCGTCTTCTCGACCCGGGCCTGGACCGTAACCGTCTCACCGACGGCGAGGTCCGCGAGGTCCGTCAGCTCGCCTCTCTCATGGTACCGGCGGGGCAGGTGCCCCAGCAGATCACCGACCAGCCTCAACTCCAGACCATCGGCCAGGAGGGCGGCGGCACGCGCGCCGACGAGGGCCTTCAGGGGCGTGTCGAGGTCGACCACATTACCGATAGTGCACCGGAGCACCGACAGTACCGAGACCCACCGGCTCCCGCCGCATCATCTGGACCACAGAACTGGACCACAGAAGGTGGGGTAACCTCAAGCGGGCCGCCACTGCGCGCGTCCCCCGGCGGCGCCGTCAGGGTCGCGGGTTGCGTACGATCCTGGTTCTGACCTGGTTCTGACTCCCCTGACGTCCCGGGCACGCCTACCGGGACCAGTACTACTTCGACTTCGGCTACTACTTCGACGGAGTGTTTCTCGTGTCTTCGGTGTGTGACGTCTGCGGCAAGGGGCCGGGCTTCGGTATGTCGGTCTCCCACTCCCACCGACGCACGCGCCGTCGGTGGAACCCCAACATCCAGACCGTGCGCACGGTCGTGGGCGGGACCCCCAAGCGGCTGAACGTCTGCGCTTCCTGCATCAAGGCGGGCAAGGTCTCTCGCGCCTGAGCCCTCCGGGCCGGACGTTACTCCGGCCGGACGGGGCGTCACCGGACACAGGCCTCCCGTGGAGGTCGAGGCGGAGCGCGGCCACATCCACGCCGGGTGCGCTGCCGGTCACCGACGCCGATCCGTTAGTGTCCCGGCATGGCAGGCTCCAGGCGTCGGATTCGGCTCGCCCTCCTGTTCGGTGGCCGCAGCACCGAGCACGCGATCTCCTGTATATCGGCCAGCGGTGTACTGCGCGCCCTGGATCGTGACGTCTACGACGTCGTCCCCGTCGGCATCGACACACATGGCCGCTGGGTCGTGCTGCCGGACGACCCGACCGCCCTCGCGGTGACGGGAGACCGACTGCCCGCCGTCGTCGCGGCCCAGGGTGAGAGCGTCGTCCTGGCCGCGGATCCGACGACGCCCGGTCTGCTGCCGCGCCGCCCCCGCGGCGGCCTCGACGCTGTCAGGAACACCCTCGGGAGCAGCGACGCTCTCGGGAGCAGCGACGCTCTCGGGAGCAGCGACGCTCTCGGGAGCAGCGACATTCCCGGGGACATCGATGTGGTCTTCCCGCTGCTCCACGGCCCCTTTGGGGAGGATGGGACGGTCCAGGGTCTCCTGGAGATGGCCGGCCTGCCCTACGTCGGCTCCGGGGTGTTCGCCAGCGCGGCCGCCATGGACAAACAACACATGAAGGCACTGCTGCGGGCCGCCGGCCTTCCCGTCGGCTCCTACGCCGTCCTGCGAGCCGGTGACACACTCACCGGGGCCGACCAGGAACGGCTGGGGCTGCCAGTCTTCGTGAAGCCCGCGCGCGGCGGGTCGAGTATCGGGATCAGCCGGGTCGAGGCCTGGGCGGACCTGGACACCGCGATCAAGGCAGCCCGCGCCAGCGACCCCAAGGTCCTGGTGGAGTCGGCGATCGTCGGCCGCGAGATCGAGTGCGGGGTCCTCGGAATTCTGGACGGCCCCGGTGCCGAGGCGAGTGTGCCCGCCGAGATCACCGTCACGTCTTCGGCCGGCTTCTACGACTTCGAGGCCAAGTACATGTCCGACGCCACCCACTTCGACGTCCCGGCCAACCTGTCCCACGCGGTACGGGAGGAGGTCCGGGGAGTGGCGATCGCGGCGTTCGAGGCCCTGGACTGCGCCGGGCTCGCGCGGGTTGACATGTTTGTCACGGCCGACGACCATGTGATCATCAATGAGGTCAACACGATGCCCGGTTTCACCCCTACCTCGATGTTCCCGCGGATGTGGGAGGCGAGCGGGGTCACCTATCCGCAGTTGGTGGACCGGCTCGTCAGGCTGGCCCTGCGCGACGGAGCGGGGCTGCGCTGACCGCCCGGCACCTGCGCCACCCGGGCCCGTGACGGCGTGGAGGCGTTCCGCCGGGCGGAATGGCCGGGAGCTCGTCTCAGGATGTCGTCGGCCTGCTGTGCCCCCGCACGGCGGGGGCGACCGAGACGAGTACCTCGAACGCCTGCACGTCGGCGGGCAGGGTGAGAACCACCTGGGGCTGCCGGGTGGGGGTGGAATAGCGCACCGTCGTCCCGCCCAGGTCCTCGGCGAACCACCCCACATCGTCCACGACGGACAGCATCGCATCGGGACGGTAGCTTGCCGGAAGACCGGGCGCGCCGCAGGTGAGCACCACCGGCGCCGCGCCGTAGGCCGCCGCCGTGGCCTGTGGGGGGTCCAGTGCCCGGCGGTCGAGGTCGTCCCCGAGCGACGGGGGAAGATCGTGGACCAGGTCCACGCACGACGAACGGACCGACTCCGCGGGCATCGGCACGTTGGTCAGCCGAATCGATCCGGGACCGCCGCATCCGACCAGCGCGAGCAGGACCCACGAGGCGACGAACACCGGATACCGGCATGACCGCCCCGGCCTGCGCCCGCCCCGTGCCGGGCGCCGGCCCCGCTCGGCTTGCTCACCACCGGTGGCCATGTCCCGATTCTGGCGCGCCACCGACGTCACCGGTGGCCCGGCCCCGGCGGTGGGCGCAGGCCGGGGGCCGGGGGCGGGGGCGCCCACCGGGTCCCCCGTCCCGGAGCCGACCTGACCCACGTCGGGACGGAGAAGCTTTAGCGGCGGAGAAGCTCAGAAGTGAACGACCGGGCAGGTCAGCGTGCGGGTGATGCCGTCGACCGACTGCACTCTCGCCATGACCATCTTCCCGAGGTCATCGACGGTGGCCGCCTCCGCCCGGACGATGACGTCATAGGGGCCGGTGACGTCCTCGGCCTGGGTGACCCCGGGGATCTGCTCGATCTCCTTGGCAACCGAGGAGGACTTGCCGACCTCGGTCTGGATAAGGATGTACGCGTGGACCACAGACGCTCCCTCGTCGGACGTCGACAGCCCGTCGAGCAGAACTACGGGCCGACAGAAGGTAACAGGCAAACGGCCCGGATGAGAGCCTCCGAGGTCGAGGAATTTGCTCAGATCGGCCGACAGGGACCGACCGAGGGGTCGCCCGGCCTCATCCGGAACCCCAATCGTGGGGGTCAGCTGGTCGGCTCGGTACCCGGTTGTGATGGCAACCACGACGCCGCTACCCAGAGCGAAGGATAGGAGACACGTGAACGCTCGGAGCATCCGGAGCGAGCCGCCGCCGGAACCGAGCTCCGCCCCGCCCCGCGTACTGACGATCGCCGGATCGGATTCGGGCGGCGGCGCGGGCATCCAGGCAGATCTCAAGACGATGCTCGCCCTCGGCGTCCACGGCATGAGTGCGATCGTCGCGGTGACGGCACAGAATTCCCTGGGCGTCCATGGTGTGTGGGATCTCCCTCCGGAAGCGGTCCGAGCCCAGATCAGAGCGGTCGTGGCGGACATCGGGGTCGACGCGGTGAAGACGGGGATGCTCTCCTCCGCGGCCCTGGTCTCGCTGGTCGCCGCCGAACTCTCGCGGCTCGACGTACCCGTCGTGGTCGATCCGGTCAGCGTCTCCAAGCACGGCGACCCCCTGCTGTCCCCGGAGGCGGTCGAGGTGGTACGTACGGAGCTCATGCCCCGCGCCACCATCGCCACACCGAACCTCGACGAGGTACGTCTGCTGACCGGGGTGGAGGTGCGGGACGTCGCCGACCTGCCCAGAGCCGCCGAGGCGATGCTCGCCCTGGGCCCGCGCTGGGTGCTGGTGAAGGGCGGGCATCTTCCCGGCGACGCGGTCGACCTGCTCACCGACGGGACCACCGAGGTCGTCCTCCGAAGCCCCCGCCTGGACCGGCGGCACACCCATGGCACCGGATGCACGCTGGCCTCCGCGATCGCCGCGCACCTGGCGCAGGGGCGTGGTCACGTCGAGGCCACACAGGCCGCCAAGGCCTACGTCAGTGGCGCCCTGGCCAGCGGCTTTCCGCTCGGCGCGGGGATCGGCCCGGTAGACCACGGCTATCGTCACCGTAGGTAGCAGCCTGAGAGCCGGGCTCGGGCCGCGCCGGCGGCGTCTGGTTCAATCGCCCCGCCGCACGTGACCTGACGCACGTCACGCATCCGCATCATCACCGTGGAGGTAGCCCGTGGGGGCGCACAGCTCGGGAGTGGTACCGTCCACCAGCACGGACCGACGGTGGTACCGCATCGTCGGCGGCGCTCCGCTCACCGGCTCGGTCGAAGCGTCCGGGGCCAAGAACTCGGTCACCAAGCTGCTCGTCGCCACCCTCCTCACGCCAGAGCCGTGCACCCTGACCCGGGTGCCTCGGATCGCCGAGGTCGACGTGGTCCTGGGCATGCTCGCCGAACTCGGCACCCAGGTGGAGTGGCTGGACGAGCACACTGTGCGACTCGCCACCGAAAAGATCATCGACGCGTCGCTGTCCGAGGCCTACTCCGGGGTCAACCGGATACCGATCCTGATGATGGGCCCGCTCCTGCACCGCGTCGGCGAAGCCGTGATCCCGCTGCCCGGCGGTTGCCGGATCGGCAAGCGTCCCGTCGACTTCCACCTCGCCGGCCTGCGTGCCATGGGTGCGGAGATCGTCGAGCAGCTGCGTTCCGTCCAGGTCAAGACCCTGGGTCTGCACGGCACCCATGTCGCGCTGCCGTTCCCGAGTGTCGGCGCGACCGAGAACCTGCTCCTGGCCGCGGTCCGGGCGCAGGGTACGACCGTCATCTCGAATGCGGCGGTGGAACCGGAGGTCATCGACCTCATCATGTTCCTGCAGCAGATGGGCGCCCTCGTCGACGTGGAGGTCGACCGCACGATCGTGGTGCAGGGGGTCGACGCCCTGCGGGGAGCCACCCATGCCCCGGTCCACGACCGCATCGAAGCCGCGTCCTTCGCCTCGGCCGCGGTGGCCACCAACGGCAGGGTGGAGGTGGTCGGTGCCCGCCAGGAACATCTGGCGACCTTCCTCAACCACCTCCGCCGGCTCGGTGGCGAGTTCGAGGTCACCCCGCGGGGCATGACCTTCTTCCGGTCCCAGCCGTTGACCGCGTCACATGTGCAGACCGACGTGCACCCCGGGTTCATGACCGACTGGCAGCAGCCCCTGGTCGTCCTGCTCACCCAGGCCAAGGGTGCCTCCGTGATCCACGAGACGATCTACGAGGACCGGTTCGGATACACCAGGCAGCTGGCCGAGATGGGCGCCGACATCGCCCTGTCGACCCTGTGCCTCGGTGGGAAGGCCTGCCGGTTCGCGTCCCGGGACTTCGAGCATTCGGCGGTCGTGAGCGGGCCGACCTCCCTCACCGGCGGTGATCTGGCGATTCCCGACCTGCGCGCCGGCTTTGCCTACGTGCTGGCCGCGCTGGTGGCCGACGGCACCAGCATCATCCGCGGGACCCGTTTCCTCGAACGCGGTTACGAGGACCCGGTGGGTAAGCTGCGCTCGATCGGAGCGTTCATTGACACGCAGGCCGTGGGTTCGCCCCCGGCACCGACCACGCCCCGGCCTGACCGGAACGACGGTGCTGCCGGGCCAGGCGCGTGCAGGTGAGGCGCATGCAGTTCAGGGACATGCAGGTCAGGGACATGCAGGTCAGGGACATGCAGGTCAGGGACATGCAGGTCAGGGACATGCAGGTCAGGGACATGCAGGTCAGGGACGGAGCCGGTACTCCGGGCCCGGCTCCCGACTCATCAGATCCTTGACGGCCTCCATCGGGGGAAGACCCTCATAGAGGACCCGTTCGACCTGGCGAGTGATCGGCATGGCGACGCCCAGGTCATCGGCCATGGCGAGCAGGGGGCGGCAGGAGCGCACCCCCTCGGCGACCTGCTGCTGTTCGGCCTCCACCTGCGCGAGCGTGAGGCCACGCCCGAGTTTCTCGCCGAAGGTGCGGTTGCGCGAGAGCGGGGAGCCGCAGGTCGCCACGAGATCCCCCAGTCCCGCCAGTCCCGCGAATGTCATCGGATCGGCACCCAGCGCGACCCCGAGTCGGAGAGTCTCGGTCAGGCCGCGCGTCATCAACGAGGCGAGGCTGTTGGTGCCGAAGCCCATTCCCTCCAGCATGCCGGCAGCCAGGGCGATGACGTTCTTGATCGCTCCGCCCAGCTCGCAGCCGATCACGTCGGTGTTGGTGTAGGGGCGGAAATAGGGCGTCCAGCACGCCGCCTGGACGGCCTCCGCCGTGCTCGTCGAAGTACTGGCGATCACAGTCGCCGCCGGCTGCTCGGCGGCGATCTCGGGCGCCAGATTCGGACCGCTCACCACCGCGATCCGGTCCGGCGACACGCCTGTGACCTGCGTGATGACCTCGCTCATCCGCAGCTGGCTGCCCACCTCCACCCCTTTCATCAGGCTGACGTAGACGGCGTCGGAGCCAATCAGGGGCGCCCATCCGGCGAGGACGGAGCGCAGCGCCTGAGACGGTACGGCCAGCACCACGAACTCCGCGCCGGCCAGCGCCTCCCCCGCGTCGGACATCGCGCGCACCCGGTCCGGCAGCTGGATCGCCGGCAGATAGCGCGGATTGACCTGGCGGGTGTTGATCGCCCGGACGATCTCAGGGTCACGGGCGACCAGGTTGACCCGCGCTCCGGCATCCGCGAGGACCTTCGCGAACACACTTCCCCAGGACCCGGCCGTAAGCACCGCGGCCCGTCTCACCTGGTTCCCCAGAAAACGTCCGGCCGAGCGGGGGGAGCGATCGCGACCCTGACGATGGGTACGAGGAAGGCGCCACCGATCGAGGCGTTTTCTACCTTGTGGCGGGAATCGACAATAATTGTGCCCTCCGGATGGATCGCGTGCCTGGTATCGACGCCCGGCCGGCTGGACACCTCGCATCGCGCCGCGTCCGCCGCGTCCTCACTCTGACCGTAGACGCCGATCTGGCGGGTACCACGCAGGATGCGCCGCATGCCGGGGACGCGCCACGGCTCCGGCGTTCAGCCCGCGCACGCAGGACCCGGCGCACCGCGGGGTCGGCATGGCCTATGGTCGCCTTCGTGTGGCTCCCACGAAACGGAGTGTCCTGGACGGTCGTGCTGCCGCTGAAGAACCTCACCCGGGCGAAGACCCGGCTGGACCGCCCCGACCGGAGCCGGCTGGCCCTTGCGATGGCTTTGGACACGGTGATGGCGGTACTTGGGTCCGAGACCGATCTGGTCGGCGCCGTGATGATCGTAACGAACGATCGGACGGCCGACCACGCCCTGTCGGCTCTCCTCAATTCCCACTATATCGGCGCAGATCAACCGGATCTTTCCCCGGCTGCGAGGAGTGCTCGGCTCGTCGTGATTCCGGACGAACCCGACCGAGGTCTCAATCCCGCTCTGGTGCACGGCGCCGCGCTGGCCTCGGCCCGCTGGCCCACCCGTGCGGTGGCTGCCCTCTCCGCCGACCTTCCCGCGCTGCGCCCCCCCGAGCTGCATCAGGCGCTGTCCGAGGCGAGCCAGCACCGTCGAGCGGTTCTCGCCGACGCGACCGGAACGGGAACCGTTCTGCTGACCGCGTCGGCCGGCGCCACCCTGCAGCCCGCATTCGGACCACACAGTCACGCCACGCACCGTCGCTCCGGAGCGGTGGATCTGACGGGAACCCTCGGTGGCTCGGTACCGGGACTGCGACGTGACGTCGACACGCTGGCGGATCTGGCGCAGGCCCGGGACCTGGGGGTAGGCCGGGCCACCAGGGCGGCGCTGACCGCCGGGTATCACTCCCCGCTCGTGGCGGAGGACTCCGGCGGATCCGGCGGCGGACCGGGCACCTCGGCGGAGTCAGGGCTGTCCGTACCGCCGGGGATCGTAGGCGGAACCCAGCGCCGGATCGTGAGCGACGCGAGCGGACCAGGCCGGGCGAAGAAGTATCCCTGACCCAGCTCGCAACCCAGCTCCTCGAGCTCGGCGATCTGTCCTTCCCGCTCGATGCCCTCGGCCACGACGACGGCACCGAGGGCGTGCGCGAGACTGATCATCGATCGACGCATCGTCGCCACTCGGTGCCCGTCCCTGGGCGGTTCGAGCAGCGTCCGATCGAGCTTCACGACGTCCACCGGCAGTTGATGGAGGGCGGCCAATGTGCTGTGGCCGGCACCGACATCGTCGAGCGCGACCGCCACCCCCAGCGCACGAACCTCGTTCAACACCTCGCGTGCGCCGCGCAGATCGTCAATCCGGCTCGTTTCGGTGATCTCGACCACCAGCCTGCCCGGGTCGAACCGACTGGCCGCCAGCGCCCGGGCGACACTGTCGAGCAGCGTGGTATCGGCGATCCTGCTGGCTGAGACGTTCACGTGCAGCCGCAGTGCCGAGGCCGGGTACGCCACGGCGACCTCCGCGCAGGCCTGGGTGAGGACCATGTCGTCGAGGGCGCCGACGATGCCGCCGTCCTCCGCGGCCGCGACAAAGGTGCCCGGTGGCACCGGTCCACGCCCCGGCTCCGTCCATCGGGCGAGGGCCTCCAGGGCGACCGGACTGCGATCGCGCAGCCGCACGATGGGCTGGTAGTGCACGTCGAAGCCGGCCGACCGTCCTCCCCTGCGCAGGGCGGTGGCCAAGGCGTCGGCGAGGTGCGTGCCGACGCTGGGCGGGCACAGTCCGGGCCGGTAGACCACCAGACGGTTCTTTCCCGTTCGTTTTGCCGTGTGGACGGCCGTGTCGGCCCGCCGGAGCAGCGCCTCGGTGGTCTCCTGGGTCCGGCACGCGACGACCAGCCCCACACTCCCGCGGACCGGCCAGAGGTGACCGGCGGCCTGCGCCGGCTGGCGCAGCGCGGCCAGGACCCGTTCGGCGACGGTCTCGGGCAGTTCCCGCCCACCGTCCAACAGCACGGCGAACTCGTCGGAGCCGAGCCTCGCCACGGTGTCCGACGTGCCTACGCAGTGTCGTAGCCGTTGCCCGACCTCGCGCAGCAGATGATCACCTGCGGCGTGCCCGAGGCTGTCGTTGACGACCCGGAAGTCGTCGAGGTCGCAGTACAGGACGGCCACGTCACGGCCGTCGTGGCGGCTCGCGGCGAGGGCGTCGGTGAGCCGCTGGTGGAACAGGGCGCGGTTGGCCAGCTCGGTCAACGGGTCATGGGATGTCCAGTGCCGCGCCTCGTGCTCGGCCTCGCCGACCCGGCCCGCCAACCGCTGACTCACCCGCAGGGTCGTCAGCTGCCGGACGAGGACGGTGAGGACGAGCGTCGCACCCCCGATAATCTCGACCGGATCGAGAACGACTCCGCCGTGGGCCCGCCCCAGCAGAAGCGCCGCGACCACGGCCGCGGCGACATAGGGGACCGCCGGCCACAGCCATCCGAGCAGTTCGCCGTGAACGGGCCACCGGCGAGACCGGCGGCCGTTCTCCCGGCCGTCCTCCCGGCCGGCACGCGATGCCGCAAGGACGATCAACAGGGCACCGGCGACCGAGCAGGAACCCGTCATCGTGGGATCCCTGCCGTCGAGCTGAACGATCCACACGCCGGCGACCGCGAGGCACACCAGTCCGGTTCCGGCGATCGCGACGGCGGGCAGGTCCACCGGTTGCCGGAAGCCTGCCACGTGCAGGAATGCGATGATCAACAGCAGCACGACGATCGGATGCGCAACCGCGAGGAGATGCTCCACCGGCTGCGGCGGGCGGGAGGAGTCCACTTCGTCGATCCCGGCGAGCACCCCGGACCAGGCGAGCAGGAACAGGGAGTTGCCGAGTATGACCTCGTCGAACGCGGTGGCCGGACCGGCGCGCGGGTAGGCGGCGGCCACCCCCTCGCAGCCCGCCCCGGCGACGCGGGTGAGCCGCGAGGAACTCGGCGGCCAGCGGTGGCTGCCCCCGGCGAGGCCGGCCATCCCTGCCGGCGCCAGCACGCCCGCGCGCGGTCGTGATCGACGCGCCCGACCCGCGGGAACAGCCGCGAAGGCGGCGAGTGCGAGGACCGGCATGGCGAGTTGGCCGGCGTCGGTGAGATACCCGGCATCCGTCGCGGTCCGCCCTCCGGCCGATGCCCCGTCCCAGCGGTGCAGCATCCATCCGGCCTGTCCAACCGTCCAGGTTGCCAGCGCGAAGGACAGCCACACCAACCAGCGGCCCCGTACTCGACCGAGACGGCGACCGGCCAGGGCACAACTCAGTGTCGCGGTCAGGCCCGCGGCGATCGCGGCGGCGTCGACGAGCATCCCTCGTCCCGCCCTCCTCCCCCTGTGCTGGCCGCCTGGGGCAGTCGGCCGCCTGGGGCAGAGGGATCCGACCGGACCACGGAAACGGCCCACTACATCACGATAAGGTACAAACGAGTGCGACGGCGCTTCTCGGCACCGTAGCGCGTGATCGCTATATCACAAAGAGTAGGCGGATACTTCGCGTGCCGCGCGGTCTCTGCCAGCGTCCGGATCGGGGTCAGACCAGCGATGCGGGTCCCGCCCGGCCCCCGCTGCCAGAGATGCCACATCGATGCTGCCGAGTCCATCGGGGACTGGCACCATCTACAGGCATGAGCGAGCTGATGGCGACCCGTCCTGAACAGCCTCAGCGCAAGGCCCGCAGTGGCCTGCTCGAGCCCCTGGAGGCGCCACGTCAGCCTGCGCCGTCCGACCTGCCCGCCGGCCGCTTCATCAACCGAGAGGCGTCCTGGCTCGACTTCAACGCCCGGGTCCTCGCGCTCGCCGAGGACGTGTCCACGCCCCTGCTGGAACGCGCGAAGTTCCTAGCGATCTTCGCCAGCAACCTGGATGAGTTCTACATGGTCCGGGTCGCGGGGCTGATGCGACGCGAGGCGACGGGACTGGCCGTCCGCTCCGCCGACGGGCTGACCGCCCGGGAACAACTCGATCTCATCAGCACGATGACGGCCGAGGTCACCCAGCGGCATTCGCGATGCTTCACCGACGAGGTGGGGCCGTCGCTGGCCCATGCCGGGATCAGCATCCGGTTCTGGCCCCAGCTGACCGAAACCCAGCGTGATCAGCTGCACCACTACTTCCACAAGCAGATCTTCCCGGTGCTCACTCCCCTCGCCGTCGATCCGGCGCACCCCTTCCCCTACATCAGCGGGCTGTCGCTCAATCTGGCCGTCCAGGTCCGTGACCCGGGCGGGGAGGTCGACCGCTTCGCCCGGGTGAAGGTGCCCCAGAACGTTCCTCGGCTGGTCCCCGTGGCGGTGGAGCCTACCGACACGACCGGCGTCCCGGGGGGCCTGGCCCCCCAGGCGAGCGCATGCTTCGTCCCGCTGGAGGAAGTGATCGCCGCCCATCTCTCCCAGCTGTTCCCGGGCATGGAAGTGATCGACTCCCATCTGTTCCGGGTCACCCGCAACGCCGACCTCGAAGTCGAGGAGGACGAGGCGGAGGATCTGCTCCAGGCTCTGGAGCGCGAGCTCGCCCGGCGCCGGTTCGGTCCCGCCGTCCGCCTGGAGGTGGACGGCGACATCGATGATGATCTGCTCACCCTGCTGATGCGGGAGCTGGAGATCACCGAGCGCGAGGTACATCGGGTCGCCGGCCTGCTCGACCTGTCGACCCTGTGGGCTCTCTACGACCTCGACCGCCCGGAGCTGAAAGACACGCCGCGGGTCCCGATCACACATCGGCGGCTGACGACCGATGACGGCGAGACACCGGACTTCTTCAGCGTGCTCCGGGAGGGCGACGTCCTCGTTCACCACCCGTACGACTCGTTCACCACGTCCGTTCAGCGGTTCATCGAGCAGGCGGCGGCCGATCCGCATGTTCTCGCCATCAAGCAGACGCTCTATCGCACGTCCGGGGACTCCCCCATCGTGGATGCCCTCATCGGCGCGGCCGAGGCGGGAAAGCAGGTCGTCGTCCTCGTCGAGATCAAGGCCCGGTTCGACGAGAGCGCCAACATCCGCTGGGCCCGCGAGCTGGAACGGGCCGGCTGCCACGTGGTCTACGGTCTCATCGGCCTGAAGACCCACTGCAAGACCTGCCTCGTGGTACGCCAGGAACGCGGCGGCCTGCGCCGCTACTGCCATGTGGGTACCGGCAACTACAACCCCAAGACCGCTCGGCTCTACGAGGACCTCGGGCTGCTGACCGCCGACCCGGGCGTGGGCGCGGATCTCACCGACCTGTTCAACGTCCTCACCGGCTACAGCCGACAGACGGAGTACCGCTCGCTGCTGGTCGCCCCGCAGCACATGCGGGATGGCATCCTGCAGCGGATCGAAGCCGAGGCCCAGGCTGCCCGGGAGGGCGGGGAGTCCGGGATCCGCATCAAGGTCAACAGCCTTGTCGACGAACAGGTGATCGACGCGCTGTATCACGCCTCCATCGCCGGGGTACCCGTGCACTGCCTGGTCCGCGGGATCTGCGCCCTACGTCCCGGAGTGCAGGGCCTGTCGGAGACGGTCCACGTGCGCTCGATCCTGGGGCGGTTCCTGGAGCACAGCCGGGTCCTCGAGTTCACCTCGTCCGGCGAGTTCTGGATCGGCAGCGCGGACATGATGCACCGCAATCTCGACCGTCGTATCGAGGCACTCGTGCGCGTCCCGCACCCAGACCGGCGAGACACCCTGCGGCAGATGCTCGACCACGCGTTCTCCGACGAGGTGTCCGCCTGGGTGCTGCAGTCCGACGGCTGCTGGGAACGACGCATGACCGGGCCGGACGACGTTCGCCTGTCGGACTACCAGCACGACCTGATGGCCGACGCCATGCGGCGCGGGCACCGGTAAGCCCGGCGCCCGCACCGATGGTCAGTCGTTGCTCGCCGAGACGCTCGACTTGAACTCGGAGCCGGGCCGGAACTTCGGCACGACCGAGGCAGCGACGTGCACGGGCTCACCCGTCGCCGGGTTACGACCTGTGCGGGCGGCCCGTTCCACCCGCTCGAACACGCCGAAGCCGGTGATGGTCACCTTCTCTCCGCTCGCGACGGCCTCCTGAATGGCGTCGAACACCGCGTCGACGGCCTTGGTGGCGTTCGACCGCCCGCCCTCGATCTGCTGGGCGATGCGGTCAACCAACTGGGACTTGTTCACAACAACCTCCGGACGCCCCCCGCGGGCGCGGGGTGGGGAGCAGATCGGGCATCACACTGCGCTGCACCGTAGGCATCTCCACTGTCGAGGGCAATTCCCGTGAGCGTGTCGCGTCACACAAACCCGCACGTCAACGGGTTCGCTCCGGTGGGCGACGGGATGCGTAGGGTCCGGCCGACATAGCTCGTTCGGCAGATTCATTACGTTCAGTAGCGAGAATTGCCTTCTGGCTTGGGCGCAATGTCACCCTTTGGTAGCCGGATGCCCCCGACATCGCCGATGCCACTCCGCTGGGTAGCTACCCGGAAGCCTGCCGCGACAGCCGCTTCATCCCCACAGAGATGATCAACACTCCCCCGGTGCACCCGTCACCCATCCCACCTTCCTGAATGTGAGATCCGACACGCACCACCGTGAACCCCCGACCGAGACCGGACCCGACTCCGTCCCCGCGGATGGTGCGGTGCTCGGGAACCGGCGCACCCGGACGCCGGTGGCCGGGTGACAGCCCCGGGCGTTAGGCGGTGGTCGGCGACCAGGCGGGCCGACCGGCCTCGAAAGAGGTGATCATCTCTTCGTGGCGAAGGGTCAGCCCGACGTCGTCGAGCCCCTCCATCAACCGCCAGCGGGTGAAGTCGTCGAGGTCAAAGCTGGCCACCAGCCCCGCGCCCCGGACCTCGCGCGCGACGAGATCGACAGTGATCTCGATCGTGGGATCGGCCTCGACGGCGGACGTGAGTGCCTCGACCGTCTCAGCCGGCAGCTGCACCGGCAACAGGCCGTTGCCGAGGGCGTTGCCGCGGAAGATGTCCGCGAACCGGGGCGAGAGCACGGCACGGAACCCATAGTCCTGCAGCGCCCAGACGGCGTGCTCCCGCGAGGAACCGGTGCCGAAGTCCGAGCCGGTCAGCAGGATCGACGCCGCGGCGTACGCTGGGTCGTTCAGCACGAAGCCGTCGTCGGCGCGCCACTGCGCGAACAGGCCGGCGCCAAATCCCGTCCGCTCGATCCGCTTGAGCCACTCACTTGGAATGATCTGATCGGTGTCGACGTCGCTGCGGCGCAGCGGCACCGCGCGCCCGGTGTGAATCGTGAACGCCTCCATCGCGGAAACGCTCCCCTCTCAAAGAAGTCGTGGATGAACGACGGTCGCCGTCGTGCGTGGACCGACGATCCACGCCGGGCGCGCTACAGATCCGCCGGAGCGGTCAGCCGACCGGTCACGGCGGTGGCCGCGGCGACCGCGGGTGAGACGAGATGGGTGCGCCCACCCGGCCCCTGCCGGCCCTCGAAGTTGCGGTTCGACGTCGAGGCACTGCGCTCGCCGGGCCGAAGCGTGTCGGGGTTCATGCCGAGGCACATCGAACAGCCGGCGCTGCGCCACTGCGCTCCCGCCGCTCGGAAGACCTCGTCGAGCCCCTCCGCCTCGGCCTGCGCCTTCACCGCCATGGAGCCGGGAACGATCAGGACCCGGACCCCCTCGCTCACCCGCCGGCCGCGCAGCACGTCGGCGGCGGCGCGCAGGTCACTCAGGCGCCCGTTGGTGCACGATCCGATGAACACCGTGTCGACGGTGACGTCGGACAACGGGGTGCCGGGGGTGAGGCCCATGTAGGTCAGCGCTCGTTCGACCGAGGCCCGCGCGGCCGCGTCCGGGTAGTCGGCGGGCGCGGGAACCAGCGATCCGAGCGGTGCGGCCTGGCCCGGGTTGGTTCCCCAGGTGACGTAGGGCGTGAGGCTCGCGGCATCGATCACGACCTCCCGGTCGAAGACCGCGTCGGAGTCGGAGGCGAGGGTGCGCCAGTAGGCCACCGCTTCCTCCCAGGCAGCGCCGGTGGCGACATACGGCCGCCCGGCGAGATATTCGAACGTGACGCCGTCGGGCGCGATCATCCCGGCGCGCGCACCGGCCTCGATGGACATGTTGCAGACCGTCATCCGGCCCTCCATCGGCAGGGCCCGGATCGCCGCACCGCGGTACTCGATGACGTGGCCGGCACCACCGCCGGTACCGATCCGCGCAATGATCGCCAGGATGAGATCCTTCGCGGTGACCCCGACGGGCAGGTCGCCCGCCACGGTGATCGCCATCGTCTTCGGCCTGCGCTGCGGCAGCGTCTGGGTCGCGAGGACGTGCTCGACCTGGCTGGTGCCGATCCCGAAGGCCAGCGCCCCGAACGCGCCATGGGTGGAGGTGTGACTGTCACCGCAGACGATCGTCATGCCGGGCTGGGACAGCCCGAGCTGGGGGCCGACGACGTGCACGATGCCCTGGCCCGGGTCGTTCATCGGGTACAGCCGCACGCCGAACTCGGCGCAGTTCTTCCGCAGCGCCTCCACCTGAGCCGCCGAGATCGGATCGGCGATCGGCGCCAGCGTGTCGGTGGTGGGGACGTTGTGATCCTCGGTAGCGAGGGTCAGCTCCGGACGCCGCACGGGCCGCCCGGCCAGCCGCAGGGCCTCGAACGCCTGCGGCGAGGTGACCTCGTGAACCAGGTGCAGATCGATGTACAGCAGATCCGGTTCACCGTCGGCGCGCCGCACCACGTGGGCGTCCCAGACCTTTTCCGCAAGTGTGCGCCCCATGGGCAACCCATTCTCCCCTCTTCTGGCGTGGTGATGAGTTTCCCTGTCCCACAGCTTGTTGTCTCGTGATGTGGGATGACAGTATCAATGTGTGAAACAGCTTAGCGGAGTCGGAGTCCTGGACAAAGCAGCCCTCGTGCTGACCACCGTCGAGGCGGGACCGGCGTCACTGGCTGATCTGGTGGCCCGAACCGGGCTCACCCGTGCGACGGCGCATCGGCTGGCACAGGCTCTCGAGGTCCACCGCCTGCTCGGCCGGACCGCCGACGGCCGCTTCGTCCCCGGGCCGCGGCTCGCCGCGGGGACCCCGACCCCCCTGCCGTGGGACCTGCTGGATCGGGCCGGCCGGGTTCTCGCCGAGCTTCGTGAGGTGACCGGAGAAAGTGCCCAGCTCTATGTGCGGCGCGGGGCCCTGCGCCACTGCGTCGCCGCCTCCGAACGCGCCAGCGGCCTGCGCGACACCGTGCCCGTCGGCGCCGCACTCCCGATGACGGCGGGGTCCGGTGCTCAGGTCCTCCTCGCCTTCGCGGCGCATCCCGAGCCGGAACTGCTCGCCGGAGCCCTGTTCGACGAAGCTGTCCTCCGCCGGGTGCGCGATCGTGGCTGGGCGGAGAGCATCGGGGAACGCGAGAGGGGGTTGGCGTCCGTGTCCGCCCCGGTGCACGATGGCACGGGAACGATGATCGCGGCAGTGTCCCTGTCGGGACCGGTGGAGCGACTCACCCGGTCGCCGGGGCGCCGGCACCGCGCGGCGGTCCTCGCCGCGGCAGCCCGGCTCTCGACACCGGCCGTCGGCTGACACACCCACTCGCCTGTATCCACTCGCCTGCATCCACCCGCCACCAACCGCCGGCCACCGGACGTCGGCCACCAACCGGTGGACCACCGCAACTTTCCCCGGCCACAAAACACGCGACCGGACCTTTTCGTCGGCCGTTCTTGCCATTCGCCATTTTGAATCCCCCATTCGGACCCCACGCCCGCGACTGCCCGGGCTACATCTGCCGGTGGTGGGCGGCGGCTCCACCGCGCAGGGGTATCCCCCGCCGCGCGGCTTCGCCGCCCTACGTCGTAGCCTGTTCGAGTCGTCCGTCTCGGATGATCGGAACAGTAGGCCGGATGACCCATGCGGGTATTGGCATCTAGTGCAAGCGATACAGCTCGCCCGCGCACTGGTGCGCTC
Source organism: Frankia sp. CeCAU1 (assembly GCF_977971845.1). NCBI lineage: Bacteria > Bacillati > Actinomycetota > Actinomycetes > Frankiales > Frankiaceae > Frankia > Frankia sp. CeCAU1. The sequence continues at coordinate 122,831 of NZ_CDWWXA010000001.1, forward strand.
GTCCGGATGACGCTCCGGGCTCCGCCCACGGGCCGCCGCCGCCCGCAGCGGCGCCGTCGTAGGCTCGGCCGCCCCGGGCGGCGCCAAAGAAGGGGACAACGCGCGGTGCGCAAACTGGGTTCGCGGTACGTGCTGCACGAGATACTCGGGCAGGGTACGACCGGCCAGGTCTGGCGGGGCGCCGCCGTCTCGGACGGTGCTCCCGTGGCCATCAAGGTGCTGCGCCCCGAGCTCGCCGACGATCCCGAGATCGTGGAGCGCTTCCTGCGTGAATGGGACCTTCTGATCGACCTCGACAGCCCGGATCTCGTCGCCGTACGCGATCTGGTGAACGAACCCGACGTGCTCGCCATAGTCATGGATCTGGTTGACGGTCCCGACCTGCGGACCCATCTGCGCGAGTTCGGGCCTCGACCGGTGGAGGAGGCGGTCCGGCTCGTCGTCGGCACCCTGTGGGCGCTCGACAGCGTGCACGCCGCCGGCGTCGTCCACCGGGACGTCAAACCCGAGAACATACTCATCGACACTTCCGATCCGGCTCATCCGATCGTGCGCCTGACCGACTTCGGGATCGCCCAGATGATCAATGGCTCGTCCCGGACCAGCGTCACCGGGCCGATCGGGACCCCGCTCTACATGGCCCCCGAGCTGAGCACGGGCGCGCCACCGACCCCGGCAGCGGACGTGTACTCGGCGGGAGTCGTGCTGTACGAGCTTCTCGCGGGTTCGCCGCCGTTCGACTCCCCCAACCCGGCCGAGCTCCTGCAGGCGCACCGCGAAAAACAGCCCCAGCCCATCCAGGGTGTGCCTGCGCCGGTGTGGGGTGTGCTGGCCGGAATGCTCGCCAAGTCCCCGAGGGGGCGGCCCGTGAGCGCCGCCGACGCGGCCGAAGACCTGGCCGAGGCGCTCGAGGCCAGCCGTTGGGGGGGCGGCTACGCGTCCAGGCCAGGCAGCCATGCCGACCATGACAACCGAATCCAGCTTTCCGCACTCGCCGGCGCGTCCGCGGCCCGGAGCGCGGATCATTCCCCCACCACGGGAACGCAGCGCGTGGTGCGCTCCGCCGCCGTGGCCGCGGCGGGGGGCGCGGGATGCGTGGTCGGGGCGGGCGGCGCAGCCGCCTGGCCCGACCTGGAGCACACGCAGATCGCGGGAAGTCCGCTGACCACCGCCACGAAGACCGGTGGCACGCAGGCCGGTGTCACGCAGGCCGGTGGACGGGAGGGCGGTGTCGAGCGCACCCGGATGGCCCCGGCCACCGGCGGCCGGGGAGGGTGGGACGGTGACGCCCCGACCGGCATGCAGCCGGCGCTGCGGGTCCCGGCCCGCTCCGACGCCCCGGCCGCGGACACGAACACAGTCATGTCGGCGATCCCGGCGAACCACCAACCCGGCCCCCCGATCGGTGGGGCCGGGCCCGCCTCGCGGGCGGCTGCCGACCGGCGGCGGCGTAGCCGGATTGCGGCGGGTGCGGGCCTTGTCGTCGCCCTCGTCGCCGGTGCCGGCGGCTGGGCGCTCGCCTCCAGCGGGGGCACCGGCGCGGAACTGAGCGCGGACGGTCCCGGCGGGGTGTCCGCCGCGGCGGCCTCGGGCGGTTCCGGCTTCGGAACCAGCGGAGCCGCTCCGGGCATGGCCGTTGGGGTCAACCCGACGAGCCTCTCCGGGGGCGGGACGACCCCGCGGCCCAGTGCGAAGGGATCTCCCTCCCCCGGCGCCGGCACGGCGCCTGCGGCCAGCCCCACGGGGGCCACGCCGACGAACAGCCCGACGGCGCGGAGCAGCCCGTCCCCGTCACCCACCGACGACGGCACGGCGACCGTTCCCAACACCGAGGGCAGCTCGTTCACCACGGCGGAGAACACCCTGAAATCGGCGGGCTTCACGAACCTCAGTAAGGCCTTCGGGTGCTACGGCGCCGGTGCGGTCGACACCGTCGCGCACCAGTCCCCGAAGTCCGGAAAAATTACCAAAACAGCCACGATTAACCTGCAGGTCGAGGATTGCGCGCAGGTACCCGGCGTCATCGGAATGACCGAGTCGGACGCCAGGTGGCAGCTCACCCTCGCCGGTTTCACCTCCACCGCGGTCAACGGGTCATGCACCAACAGCGAGACCAGCAAGGTGTCGGCGTACTCCCCCACCGGACAGCGTCCACGCCATTCCACGACGGTGACGTTGACCCTGGCCTGCACCAAGCCCCCAGCGTCCGCCCCGGCCCCGAC
>NZ_CDWWXA010000002.1:0-1482 GCF_977971845.1 Frankia sp. CeCAU1
GCCCCGTCCCACCCCTGACCGCGAAGACCCGACCTGACCAGCGCAAACAATGGCACGGGCAACCCGCGGCCCGACCGGCGGCGCCGACACGGGGAGTTCCCCGTCGTTTCCTGAAGCGGATCGGCGCCTCAGTACCTCCGCGTACGACCCGTGCCTGATCCCGGACAACCATGCCCTCCACAGGACCCCGGCAACGCAGAACTGGTTGCTACGCCAGTCACAGTTCCACCTCAACGTCACCCGCCGTCGTCGCGGATGAAGCCGGTGAGCCACAGTTGACCAATCTCGCCATGTTGTCCTACAGTGACGCAATCGTTGCCGGGAGACAACCCTGCTCTCCACCGACAGTTCCCGACGGCGTTCCCGCACTTGTCGAGATCGCTCGTTCGCGGCCGAATCCGCCCAGGTAAAAGCAATGGGTTTGGGGGAATTTTGGAACAGGTCTATCCGCATACCGGGGTGTGCTACACCTACGGGAACCACGAGCGCGTGTACCTGATCTACACCTATGCCTGCAACGCGACCTGCGCACATTGCCTGGTCCAATCGAGTCCACATCGCCGGGAGAGGTTCGACCTGGCCACCGCGATAGAAATCCTGCGGACGGCAGCCAGGTTCGGTCGCAGGTTCCTCGACCTGGGCGGCGGCGAGATCATGCTTCATCCGGAGGACACCTGTGCGCTCGCCCGCGCCGCCACGGATCTCGGGTACTACGTCTCCCTCAACACGAACGGCTTCTGGGCCCGCACCCCCGAACGCGCCCGTACGCTCGTGAGCCGTCTCCAGCAGGCCGGGGTCCAGGCGATCTTCCCGAGTGCGAGCGCCTTTCACCTGCCGTTCGTGCCGGTCGAGCGGCTGCGCCACCTCCGCCGGGCCTGCGCCGACCTCGGCATGGTGCACGAGCTGAGCTGGGTGGCCTCCCACCTGCCCGACGTGGACGCCCAGCTGCTGGACGACCTGGACCTGGGCGGTGAGACGGTCTACCCCAACAGCCTGACCACCGAGGGCAACGACCCGGAAGTCATGGCGGCTCTCACCAGGCACTACAGCCGGTTCACGCCGGACCGGCTCCCCGACTGTGGAAGTCTGCAACTGGGCGTCAACCCGCGCGGGCATGTGATAGCCACCTGCGAGATGACCAATCTCAACGAGAAGTTCCGCGGCACCGCACTGTTCATCGGAGATTTCACCCGGACGCCGTTCGAGCAGCTCCTGGAAGCCGAACGGGACACGGCCGTGCTGCAGTTCCTCTATCATAACCCGCCGGCCGCGCTGCACGATCTGCTGCTCGCCGATCCGCAGGAAGGCGGGGGATACCGGCACCGGTATGCGGATCGCACCTATCACAGCGTCACGGACTACCTCGCCGACCTGCTGCGCGACGAGAACGTGCCGGCCGCGGAGCGCGCCATCGCCCGCGCGTCCGATACCCGCGCGTCCCATGCCAGCGCGTCCCATGCCAGCGCGTCCCATGCCAGCACA
>NZ_CDWWXA010000002.1:1799-8581 GCF_977971845.1 Frankia sp. CeCAU1
GGCCCGCCGGTAATCCGCGATCCGATTCAACGCCTGGTCGAGAGGAATTCATCGATGGCGGAGAAAACGCTAACCTCCAGCTCTTTTCGTCTCCGTGTGGACCTCCTGGCTCCCCACATCATGTCGGCCATGGAGGCTTTCGACGCCGCCACCGACAAGGTCAGCCTGCCGGCCTCGCTCCTGGAACTGGTCCGCACCCGGGCCTCCCAGATCAACGGGTGCGCCTTCTGCGTCGGCGCCCACAGCCCGGCCGCCCTCGAGGCCGGCGCGACCCAGAAGCAGCTGCTGGCCCTGCCCGTCTGGCGCGAGTCGCCGCACTTCTCGGCACAGGAACGTGCGGCGCTGACCCTCACCGAGGCCATCACCCAGATGGACCGCCGGCCGGTCACGGACGAGATGTGGGGCGAGGTCTCGGTGGTCCTCACCGAGGTGGAGCTGGCCGAACTGGTCTGGGTGATCGCGGCGATCAACGTCTGGAACCGCGTCGCCGGTACCGCGCGTCCCTGGCCAGTGGCCTGACATGCGGATCGGACTCGTCGGGGCCGGCCGAATCGGCGCCGTGCACGCCCGCACGCTGGCCGACGACCCCCGGGTGGACGAACTGGTCATCACCGACGTCGACCAGGAGCAGGCCGCCCGCGGGGCGAGCGCGGCCGGGGCCCGGGTCGCGGCGGATCTCGAGGCGCTGATCGCCCTCCGCCCGGACGCGGTGGCGATCGCCTCTCCCACCGACACCCACGCCGACATCGTCCTGCGGTGTTGCGCCCTGGGCATTCCGACCTTCTGCGAGAAGCCGGTCTTCCGGGAGCTAAGCGTCGGTGAACGCGTGGCCACCGAGGTCAGGCTTTCGGGGATCCCGGTGCAGGTGGGCTTCCAGCGCCGGTTCGACACCGGGTTCGGCAACGGGCGGGAGGCCCTGAGATCCGGTGCCCTGGGTCAGCTGCGGCGCGTGCACATGGTCACCGCGGATCCTCAGCCGCCGCCGTTCGACTACGTGGCGGTGTCCGGCGGCATCCATCGTGACTGCCAGATCCACGACTTCGACGCCCTGCGCTGGGTGAGCGGACGCGAGGTGGTCGAGGCGTTCGCCGCAGGTGCCCGGCGCGGCGCCGAGTACTTCGGTGACGTCGGCGACGTGGACGAGACCGTGGTGCTGCTGACCCTCGACGACTGTTCCCTGGCCACCCTGCAGGCGTCCCGTTACAACGGGCACGGCTACGACGTGCGGATGGATCTGGCCGGAACCTCCGCCAGCATCTCGGTGGGCCTCGACGCCCGGGTGCCGCTGCGTTCGGTCGAACCCGACGGGCCGGTACCCGCCGCGCAGCCCTGGTCGTCCTTCATGGACCGGTTCGCCACGGCGTACCGGGCCGAGATGGAGGCGTTCGTGACCATGGTGAGCACCGGCGGTCCCAGTCCCTGCACGCTCGACGACGCCCTCGCCGCGCTGCGCATCGCGGAGGCGGTGACCCAGTCCCGTCTCCGCCGCCGCCCGGTGGCCCTGGAGCACGCGACGCTCACCGCACCGGGAGCCCGATGAGCGTCATCGGGGGGCTCGCCCTGGACGAGGAGGCGGTGTTCGCCGACTTCGCCGCCCGGGTACCACTGGCCGGAGCGGACGTGGTCGAGATCGGTGGGTCTCTTCCCCCCCACCACGCACGGGCCTGCGACGTGGCTTCCTGGGTCGCCGTCGACCCCCGTCGCCCGGCCCGGGGGGACGCCCGGGACCGGTACCGTGTCCTGCCCGTGCCGGCCGAGCAGATGCCGGTACCCGACGGCGGCGCGGACGCCGTGTTCTCCAGCAACGCCTTCCAGTTCGTGGACGTACCCGCCGTGCTCGCCGAGGTCCACCGGGTCCTGCGTCCCGGGGGCCTGCTGTACGCGCACTTCGGCCCGATCTGGAGTGCGGTGGACGGGCACCAGCTCGAGTACGTGCGCTACCGGGAGCAGGACCTGCTCTTCTGGCGCGACACCCTGTTACCGCCCTGGGCCCATCTCGCCTACTCCCGGGACGAGCTGCGGGCGTTGCTGGCCAGTGCACTGCCTGCCGACCTCATCGATCTCCTGGTCTGGCACGTGTTCGACAGCGACACCGTCAACCGGATGTTCTTCGAGGACTACGTGCAGGCCGCGCTCGGGTCCGGTCTGGACTGGGTGCAGGTGAGTGCCACGCACGAGCTGGACTACCGCCTGGATCTTCCCGCCTTCGACCCGAGCCTCCTGCGCACGGTCGACCCCGGGCAGCTCGCCGCCCGGTGGTCCGCCCGCCGCGGCGCCCCCACCCGCCCGGGTCCGCGGGACGTCCTCATGGTGCTGCGTCGCCCGGAGGACCGGTGACCATGGTCGGTGGACCTGTTCCGAGTACCGGGAGACCGCCCGGGGGCCGTGTCTGCCGGGCCGATGCCTGCCGGGTCGATCCGGCCGCGGGCCGGGAAATCCCCGGCCGGTCACCTGCGCACGATGTAGATGAGCTCGTTGGCGATCTCGGCCTGGTCGAAGGTCCAGCCCCGCTCGGCCGCCTGCGCCTCGAAGGCGGCCGAGTACGTCTGGAACATGCCCTTCGAACGCTGCCCCAGCGATCTGGTCGGAAAGCTCACCACCACGAACGGCGACCTCAGCGCGTCGACGAGTTCCCAGCCGGCGCCGGCGCGCTGGCGCTCCAGCAGGGGCAACGTCTTCAGCACCAGCGTCACGTCGGCGTGCTGCGCGGGCACGGCACCCGACACGAGGTCGACCACCTCGACCCGGTGCTCGACCTCCAGCAGGTCCAGCGCCCGGTCCAGGAACTCCATCTGCTGGGAGTCGATGTCCGAGGCCAGGTAGGTGGTCTGCGCGGGCAGGCCCATCGATCCGAAGGCCAGCGGGTTCAGACCGCAGGCCAGATCCTGCACCACGGCCGGCGTGGGAACGGCGCCGAACACCGCGGCGTAGAACTCCCGCAGGTACGGAAGCCGCTCACGGGTGGAGGCGTGCACCCGCATCGCCCGGGACACGGCCGCCGCGACGGCGTCCGGATCCCCGCCCCCGACCGCCGCACCGATGTCGCGCAGCAGCCCCGGGTAGCCGGGGGCCCGCTCCGGCAGGTAGGCGCCGTAGATCTCGTGCAGCGACCGCTTGGTGCGCTTCACCGCCTCCGGCTCGTCCCCCCGGGAGGCGACCAGGGCACGCTCGGCGAGACGACGCACCGTCTCGGGGGCCACCGCCCCGTACCTGCGGCTGCGGGCCACGGTCTCCCGCACCCGGTCCACTGCCTGCTCCTGCGAGCCCACAGGGGCCGAACCGCCACCGTCACGGACCGCCACTGTTCTCCCTACGCCGGCTCCCGGTCGCCACCGGTCAGCATAGCCGCGGCCCACATGATCCCCCGCCGGGACCCGACCGGTACGGACTGGTGAGAAGTGTTGCGCGAGAGGAGCAGAAGTCATGGGCGATCCGTCGGCTACGTGTGATGTCGTCGTCGTCGGTAACGGTTCGGTCGGCATGTCACTGGGACTGGTGCTCGCCCGTCGGAGCCTCAGGGTCGCGGTGGTCGGCGAGTCCGCACGGCCGTGGGCCGCGTCGGCGGCTGCCGGCGCCATGAACGGGTGCTTCGGGGAGGTCACCCCGCAGCTCCTGCGCAGTGAGGTCGGCCGGCTCAAGCTGGAGATGGACTTCCGCGCCACAGCCCTGTGGACGGCCTGGGAACAGGCCCTGCTGGAGGAGTCCGACGAGACCGCGATCCGGACCGCGCACGGCACCACCGTCATCCTGAACACGATCGGTGTCCACGACATCGACACCGGCGGGTACGAGGCGATCCGGACCGCGCTGGAGGAGTACAAGGAGCCCTACGAGGAGGTGGATCCGGCCTCGCTCGACTGGCTCGATCCGGTCCCCACCTCCCGTCCCCTGCGGGCGATGCACATCCCCGGCGAGCACGCCGTCGACAGCCCGGCCCTGCTGACCGCTCTGGAGACGGCGATCTGGCGCCGCGGCGGCACGCTGATCGACGACCTCGTCACCGAGGTGGTCGTCTCCGCCGGCCGGGCCACCGGAGTCAGGCTCGCCTCCGGGCGGAGCGTGGCGGCCGGACAGGTGGTGCTCGCCGCCGGGGCACACACCACCGGGCTGCTGGACTGCCTGCCGCCGGACGTCCGCGCCCTGATCCCGCCGGTGGTCGCCGGACGGGGGGTCGCCCTGATGGTCCGCACCGTCACCGGGGCGATCCCCACCGGGGTGATCCGCACGCCCAACCGGGCCTTCGCCTGCGGTCTGCACGTGGTCCCGCGCGGCGACGGCCTGATCTACCTGGGGGCCACCAACGAGGTCGAACGGCACCCCGGCACCTCCGCCGCCATCGGCGAGCTCAACCTGCTCCTCGGTGGCACCCGGCAGTTGCGCGCCGACCTGAACGCCGGCTGGGTCGAGCGCACCCTGATCGGCAACCGGCCCATCCCGCTCGACGGTTTCCCGCTGCTCGGTTCGACCGGTCTGGCCGGGCTGTGGCTCATGACGGGGACCTACCGGGACGGGCTGCACCAGTCACCGCTACTGGCCACCCACATGGCGGACCTGATCCTCGACGGCCCGGGCGCCGTGGGGATGGACCTGTCCGTCTTCACCCCGATCCGGCCACCGATCCAGGCGATGACCCGGGACGAGTGCCTGGCGACCGCCGTCCTGCACACCATGGGGACCGCCTACGAGCACGACTGGAAGATCATGGAGGACTGGCCTCCGATGATCGAGGAGCATTTCCGCTCCGCCTTCACCACCATGCTGGACCGCATCGACTCGGCGTTCGTGCCGCCCCCGGAGATGCTCTTCTTCGCCGACGAGGACATCCACGAACTGTTGCTGTCGTACTACGCGGCCCATGAGAACGCCGCGACGCCCGCCGAGGATCGGTAACCATGACCTGGACGCCCGCCGAGGGGGCCCCTCGGATACTTCTGATCAAACCGCCGATCCGGGCCTGCATGATCGAGATCGGTCGACACATGCCGATCGGCCTGGCCTACCTGGCGTCCCGCCTGCGTGCGGCGGGCATGCAGGTCGACATCTTCGACGCGCTGGCCAACACCGAGGACAACCACGTGGTCGACCCGGCCGACTACACGGCGGCCGACCGTGCCAAGGTCGCCGCACATCCGCGCTGGGGGCACCTGGTCCACTGGGGCGCGCGCTGGGACCGGCTGGAGCAGCAGCTACGCCGCGGCTACGACCTGGTCGGCGTGTCCTGCATGTTCACCCCGTACTACGAGCCGGCCTACGAACTCGGTCGGCTCGCCAGGCGGATCCTGCCGCACGCCCGGGTCGTGCTCGGCGGTCAGCACCCCACGGTCGCCTTCCAGCACGCCATGACCGAGCCCGCCTTCGACGCGCTGGTGCTGGGCGAGGCCGAGTCGAACGTGGTCGAGATCGTGCAGGCCCTGCTGGACGGAGCGCCCCTGACCGGGCTGGCCGGCGTGGCCTATCGCTGCGGCACCGGCCTGTGCGGGTGTCCACCGGGCGGCCCTGGCGTCCACGTGCAGCCGCGTACCGAGTTCCTCACCGATCTGGACGGCCTGCCCCTGCCGGCGGTCAACCTGCTCGAGATGAGCAGCTACGACTCCACCGCGACGCTGATCACCAGTCGCGGCTGCCCCTTCTCGTGCTCCTTCTGCACGGTGCACGCCACCGTGGGCAGGAAGTTCCGGGCCCGCAGCCCGCACAACGTCGCCGACGAGATCGAGCACTACGTGACCGACCACGGCATCCGCCGGTTCTTCGTCGAGGACGACAACTTCACCTTCGACGTGCCCAGGGTGCGCGAGATCTGCCGCGAGATCACCCGCCGTGGGCTGGACGTCGAACTGCACCTGCCCAACGGGATGACCGTGGTCGACCTGGACGGCTCCCTGGTGGACGACATGGTGTCGGCCGGGTTCCGCAGCCTGTTCCTGGGCCTGGAGACCACCGACCCCGTCCGCCTGCGCCGCATCCGCAAGGGTTTCACCTCGCTGCAGAAGGTCAACGACGGTGCGGCCCTGTTCCGGGAACAGGGGGTGGACGTCGGCGCCTCGCTGATCGTCGGCCTGCTCGGCCAGGAGTGCAGCGAGCTCGCCCGCGACTCGGTCAACCTCATGCTCGCCGGGGTGCGTTTCTGGACCAACCCCTTCTACCCGATCCCCGGCTCCCCCGACTTCGAGCGCTGCCTGCGCACCGGACTGATCACCCCCACCACCGAACTGGCGCTGTACGACCAGTTCAACTTCGCCATCGGTTCGGACCGGCTCAGCCCGGCCGAGCTGTACTGGGCCTGTGTGGTCACCCAGGCGATGGCCCAGTGGACCGGCTATCTCCTGGAGGGGGCGCACGCGCGCCGCCGGGGAGCCGCGGCGACCACCGAGCAGGCCCTGGAACGGCTGGTCCAGCACAGCGGTGACCTGTTCGGCCCGCACGGCGAGCTCGAGGTCCCGGCGGTGCCGGTGGCGGTCGACCGGCAGACCGTGCGCGTGCATCCCGACGGGTGCTTCCACAGCATGCAGCGCCTGGACCCGGCCCGGCTACCGGCGGACTCCTGCACCTTCACCGGGGACGTCATCGCCGCGGCCGTCACCCTCCACACGGGTGTCGCGCACGGTGGGCGTCAGAACGCCGGGACCGGTTCCCCCTGTGCTTTCACCATCAGCACGACCTTGGCCGATCCGGTCGGCGCCGCGGTGGCGGCCACCGTGCTCACCGAACTGGAAACGGCGCTGACAACGAACATGGAGGTTCTCGGGTGACTGCGCTGACCAACCAGGAGACGATCCAGCGGG
>NZ_CDWWXA010000002.1:8864-29330 GCF_977971845.1 Frankia sp. CeCAU1
CGGAGGACTACGACATCGGCACCCGGTTTCCCTCGGTCTTCGTCTCGGCCCAAGGTTCCTGGATGGAGGACGTCGAAGGTCGGCGGATCCTCGACGTCACGGCCGCCAGCGGTGCCCTCCTGCTGGGCAACCGCCATCCGCGGGTGGTGGAGTCGATCACCCGTTGCATCGCCGAGCACGGCACCGTCTTCGCGAGCACCCTCTCGCTGCCCCGCATCGAGCTGGCCGAGCGACTGTGCGAGCGCTACCCGGCCGGGGAGAAGGCCGTGTTCAGCAAGACCGGGTCGGAGGCGACCACGGCGGCCATCCGCCTGGCGCGGGCCGCGTCCGGACGCGACGTCATCCTCACCTCCGGCTATCACGGCTGGCACGACTGGCACCTGTCCTACCTGCGCATCGGCTATGACGCGGGCAACCGGATCGGCTGCTTCGGCTACAGCAGGCACGCCCTGGCCCGGATGCTGGACGCGTTCGGCGACGACGTGGCCGCGGTGATCGTCACACCGGAGCCGGCCTGGTTCGACGAGGAGTACTACCGCGGCCTGTCGCGGCTGTGTGCCAGCAAGGGCGTCCTGTTCATCATCGACGAGGTGATCACCGCCTTCCGGTGGGGGGTGCGGGGGCTGAACGGGACCGGGAACGTCCCGGCGGATCTCATCACCATGAGCAAGGGCCTGGGCAACGGGCACTCGATCTCGTCGGTGGTGGGCCGGCGGGACGTGATCGACGCCTACGACACCGCCGGGGTCGCGGGCACGTACACCCGTGAAGTACCGCCGATGGCCGCCGCCCTGGCGGTGCTGGACGAGATCGACGGCACGCAGGCCCATGCCAACGCCGAACGGCTGGGCGGGGTCCTGCGCGACGGGATGCGCGACGTCCTCGCCGCGGTCGGTATCCCGGCCGTGGTCGCCGGCCCGCCGATGATGTTCGACGTCGTGATGCCCTCCGAGCAGATCTCGTGGGACGTCTACCGGGCCGCCTTCGACCACGGCGCCTACTTCGAGGACAGCGGGACCCACATGGTCACCACCGCCTTCACCGACGCCGACGTGGATCATGCCCTGGCCGCCTTCGAGAAGGGCGCCCGCGAGGTCGCCGAACGGCACACCTTCGAGGCGGACGCGCTGTCGCCGGAACGCCTGGCCCAGTTCCGCGCCGAGGCGTTCGGCGGTGAGCTCGACGACGAGGTGGTCCGGCAGCGCATCGAACAGACCGTGCAGGCGGTGGTGGAGCGGGACCCGGCCCTGGCCCGCCGGCTGGATCCGTCCTGTGGTTGAGGCTCCGTCCCGACCCGTCGCGGCACCGGGACCCGGCCCGGACCGGGCCTGGGCACACGTCGTGACCCGCTCCTACGGCACCCGGGTGTACCGGCTCGACGGGCACTACCTGAAGTCGGCGCCGCGACGCGGGCGCGAGGACCATCGCTTTCAGGCCGAGGCCGAGGCCGAGCGGCTCTCGTGGCTGGCCCGGCAGGGGATTCCGGTTCCCGAGGTGGTCGACGTCGGCGCCGACGAGACGCACATGTGGCTGGTCACCCGGGAGGTGCCCGGGGTCCCCGCGGCGGGACCCTGGCCGGCGGACCGGCTCGACCGGGTGATCGACGCGGTGGCCGAACTCGTCCTCGCCTTGCACGGCCTGCCCGCCGCCCGGTGTCCCTTCGACCGCACCCTGCGGATCACCCTCCCGGCCGCCCGGCACGCCGTGCGGACGGGCACCGTCGACCTGGCCGACCTGGAACCACGCCACCGCGGCTGGAGTGCGCAGGACCTGCAGCGGGAACTCGACGCCACCCCGGCACCGGAGCAGGAGCAGCTCGTGGTCTGTCACGGCGATCTCTGCCTGGACAACGTGCTGCTCGACCCGGACACCCTGGCCCCGACCGCGCTGCTCGACGTCGGCCGCTGCGGTGTCGCCGACGTGTGGCTGGACCTGGCCGTGGCGGTGCGCAACATCGGCGAGGAATGCACCCGCTGGGGCTACGGTCCGGGCCACGCGGCCCGGTTGCTGGCCTGCTGCGGCCGACAGCCCGATCCCGTGCGCGAGCACTACTACCGGCTCCTGGACGAGTTCATCTGATGGGGTCGACGGTGCTGCTGGTGTCCCCGCACCCGGACGACCTCGCCTGGTCCGTCGGTGCGACCGTCGCCACGCTGGCCGGCGCGGGACACGACCTGCACGCGGTGACCGTCTTCGGGCGCAGCCGCTATGCGCCGGGGTCGGCGGCGCACGGGGACGCCGCCTCGGTCACCGCGCTGCGTACGGCCGAGGACGCGGCGTGGGCCGACCGGCATGCCGGCGCCGCCCTGGTGTCGTTGCGGCTACCGGACGCCAGCCTGCGCGGGTACACGGACGACACGGAGATGGGTGCTGCCGCCGACCCCGGGCTGGTCCGCCGGGTGGCCGACGGGCTGGCCGCGCTGGCGGCCGCCGTGCGGCCGCGGTTCCTGCTGGCCCCGATGGCCGTCGGCGGCCATGTCGATCACGAGGTGGTCCGCCGGGCGGTGGACGCGGTGGCCCCCTGCCTCGTCCCGGAACCCTCGGTGGTCTGGTACGCCGACCTGCCCTACGCCGCGGCGACCGGCCCGGCGCCGACGCGGGCCGGGACCCTCGTGGCGGCCGGTCCGTACCGGCGGGCCATCGAGCGCGGGGTGCTGTACTACCCCTCCCAGCTGCCCGGCGAGCACCTGCCCGTCCTGCACCGGTACCTCGCGGCGGAAGGCGGTGAGCGGCTGCGCACCGACGAACCACGGGCGACCGAGGCCCTGGCCAACCTGCTCGGTCGAGCGGACCTGTCGGACACGAGATTCGGAGCCCAGCGATGATTCCACTGACCCCGGTGGTCAGGACCATGCCCCGGTACGTGACGGTGTTCGTGAACTGGTCGTGCAACCTGACCTGTCGTGAGTGCTGGATGTACGGGGACTCGGCCGCCGAGAGCGGCTGGCTGGCGGACGTCCGCCGCGACCAGATGAGCCTCGAGATGTGGACCGCGCTGGTCGACGAGCTCGCCGCGGACACCGGCACCCCGGAGACGACCTACCTGACCATGATGGGCGGCGAGCCGCTCATGCACGATCACGCGGTCGAGCTGATGCGGATCGCCAAGGAACGGCTGCCGTCCTGCAACCTGGACATGAGCACGAACGGCACGCTGCTCGACCGGCATGCGGCCGGCATCGTGGCCAGCGGCATCGACGACGTCTACCTGTCCGTCGACGGCCCCTCTCCCGAGGTCAACGACCCCATCCGCGGGCGCAACGCCTTCGGGCGGGCCATGAGGGGCCTGGCCGCCCTGCAGGAGGAGACGCGGCGCGCCGGCCGGGGGCCGAAGGTCGCGATCAACTTCGTGGTTACCGGCATGAACTACATCCACCTGCCCGAGATGGTCCGGCTCACCGAACGGCTGGGCCTGTCCGAGATCACGGTGGGCCTGTCGAGCTTCTTCACCCGCACGGAGGGCGAGGGTTCCCGGGCCGCCTTCGAGGCTGTGACCGGCCGGCCCTTCCTGTCCTGGGCCGGGTACTGCAACGAACACCAGCACGCCGACCTCGATCCGCAGCGGCTGCGCGACCTGCTCGACGAGGCGATGAACACCTCCGACTCGGTGTCGGTCCTGGTCCCCCCCGTCCGCTACAGCAACGAGGACAAGAGCAGGTTCTTCACCCCCCGGTGGCACCAGACCGTCCGGGAGCGGACCTGTGTGAAGCTCTGGGCCCAGACCACGGTGCTTCCCAACGGCCAGGTCGTGAGCTGCACCACGTTCGCCGACACGGTCATGGGGTCGCTGCGGGACGGATCCCTGCGGGAGGTGTTCCACGGCGAGACCTACACCCGGATGCGGGAGACCCTCCGGCAGGGGCTGCAGCCGATCTGCTACCGCTGCTGCGAGTTGAACATGGACATCGACGTGGACCCGACCCTGTACGACGCGGTGGCCCGGTGAGCGATCTGACGAGGTGGAACACATGCCAACGCCCGACCGTATAGAAAACGCCACCTACCACGACCAGGATCGTGCTCGGAGAATCTACGGCGAGGCCTTCCGAGCCACCTTCGAGTACGTCTACGGGTGCCACATCCCCGGTGCGGTGGCGGAGTTCGGCTGCTTCCAGGGATTCAGCTCGCTGCTCCTGGCCGATCTCCTCGTGGAGTTCAACGCCATGCACGAATTCTACGACGTCCTGCATCCCCGGAATCTGTACCTGTACGACTCCTTCGCGGGCTTCCCCAAGAGCGTCGATCCGGTGGACGTCGCCTCCTACGAGGTCGCCGACACCGGTTACTGGCGCGAATCGGAGGACGCGGCCCCACCCGGCACCGAGGAGATGCTGCGCCGGGAGTTCACCGCCCGTTTCGGCGACCGGGACTGGACCGTCGTGCGCGGGATGTACGAGGAGACGTTGCTGTCCACACCCATCACCCGCCCGGTGGCCATCGCCAACCTGGACTGCGACCTCTACGCGTCCACGTCCCAGGTGCTCGACCACCTGTTGACCCACCGGTTGATGCCCGACGGTGCGGTGCTGCTGATGGACGACTACAACTGCAACCGCGCGAATCCCCGGTTCGGAATGCGACGGGCCATGCGCGAGTGTTTCGCCCGCACCGACGGGTTCTACGACTACAGCGAGTTCCTGCGCTATGGATGGCACGGTCGCGCGTTCTTCGTCCACCGGCTGGGCGACAGCCCGAATCCGGACGCCTGATCATGACCGATGACGACATGCTGGCCCTGGTGGTCCGGGGGCACCGTGACCACGGCCTGGAGCGGCGTCCCCGGCCCGAGCCCGGTCCGGGCGAGGCCCTGGTCGCGACCGACTTCGCCGCCATGTGCGGTACCGACCTGCGGTTGCTGGACGGGACCCTGCACGACGCCGAGTACCCGGTGATTCCCGGGCACGAGTGGTCCGGCACGGTGCTGGCGGCCCCCGACCGCCCCGAGCTGGTGGGCCGGGCGGTGGTGGGCGACAACTTCCGGCTCTGCGGCCGGTGCCCCGCCTGCCTCGCGGGACGGCCGAACCTGTGCACCGACATCGACGAGGTGGGCTTCACCCGCCCGGGTGCCTTCGCCCAGCTGTTCACCATCCCCGCCGCCAACCTGGTCGCGCTGCCGCCACAGGTCCCGGGCCCCCAGGCCTGCCTGCTGGAGCCGCTCGGCGTGGCCCTGCACGCCGTGGAACGGGCCGGGGCGGTGTCCGGCCGGTCGGTCGGCGTGATCGGCGCCGGAACGATCGGCCTGCTCGTCGCCCAGCTGGCCCGCGGCGCCGGGGCGTCCCGGGTACGGGTGGCCGATCCCCTGCAGTCCCGCCGGCGGATCGCCGCCGACCTCGGCGTCGACGCCGACCCGGGTATCGAGGGCTGGCACCCGGACCTGCCGGAGGTTGTCTTCGACGCCACCGGAGCGGCCGGCGTGTTCCCCCGTGGCCTGACGGCGACCGCGGTCGGCGGCGTCTACGTGCTCGTGGGCTACTCGGGAGCCGAGGCGGTCACCGTCGAACCGAGCACGGTGATGCTGCGCGAACTGACCGTGCAGGGTGTGCTGTCCGGTCAGGGGCAGCTGCGCACCGCCCTGGCCAAGGTCGTTGCCGGCGAGGTCCGCCTGGGTCCCCTGACCGGCGACCCGGTCCCGCTGACCTCGTACCGCAGTGTGCTCGAGCGCGACGGACCGGCACCGTTGCGCCTCTTCTTCCACGTCGGCGGCGACCGGACGGCCGGCGCCACCAGCCAGGAGCAGGGGGTAACGGCATGAGTGAACTGGCCCTTCTCGGTGGTACGCCGGTCCGGCGGGACCGTCCCTGGCCGAAGTGGCCCCAGTACGACGCGGCCAGCGAACAGGCTCTGCTCGACGCGCTGCGATCCCGCCGGTGGGCGGTGAGCTGGGCCAGCGACGGCACCCACGCCTGTGAGCGGCGGTTCGCCGAGGCCTTCGCCGCCTACAGCGACGTTCCCTACGGGGTGAGTGTCGACCACGGGTCCAGCGCCCTCGTGGTGGCGCTGGAGGCGTTGGACATCGGTCCCGGCGACGAGGTCGTGGTGCCCACGCTGACCTGGGTCGCCCCGGTGACGGCCGTGCTGCGGGTGGGGGCGCTGCCCGTGCTCGCCGACAGCGACCCCGAGACCGGCTGCCTGACCGCGCAGAGCATTCGGGACGCCATGGGCCCCCGGACGAAGGCGGTGATCGTCGTCCACCTGGCCGCGACGGTCGCCGACCTGCCCGCCATCACCGCCCTGACCGAGGACGCCGGCATCCACCTGATCGAGGACTGTGCGCAGGCGCACGGTGCGCGCTGGGGGGACCGGGCCGTCGGCTCCTTCGGGGCGATCGGAGCGTTCAGCTTCCAGAACGGAAAGGTCCTGGCCGGCGGCGAGGGCGGCGCCGTCATCACCGCCGACGAGCGGCTGTACCGGCGCGCCCAGCAGCTGCGGGCCGACTCGCGCCGCTATCACCCCGGCCTCCCGGTGGCCGGCACCCTCGAACTGGTCGAGGACGGCGAGGTGATGGGGGCGAACTACTGCATGTCGGAGCTGACGGCCGCCCTCCTGCTCGACCAGCTTCCCCGGTTGCAGGACCAGCACCGGCACCGGGCGAAGACCGCCGCCGACCTCGAGCAGGGGCTGGCCCGGCTCGGGGGGTTCGGCCCCATCCCCGTGCCCGAGCAGGTACAACTGCGTTCGATCTACGAGTACGGGGTCCGTTTCCCCGCGGGAACCTTCGGCGCGGTGCCGCTGGACCGGGTGGCCCAGGCCCTGACGGCCGAGCTGGGCATGACCTGGTATCCACCGGACGCTCCCCTGCACCGCAGCGTGATGCTGCGCCCGCACACCAAGCGCCGCTTCGCGGCCACCTGGACCGAGGCCGCCCGCGACCGGGCGTTCTCCCGTGACTTCGGCGGCGCGCGCCGCTACTGCGAGACCACCCTCCTGTTCCATCACTCGGCGCTGCTCGGGGACTCGACCGACGCGGACGACATCGTGGCCGCTCTGGCCAAGGTGCGCGACCGCCACCCGGACCTCTGAGTGACCACCCGGACGACCGGGCCCCGGCAGGCAGCGGCCGGACCCGACGGTGGGAGTCCGCCGCACGTTCTGCGGCTGACGCCCTACTACTTCCTCGCCGACCGGGAGCTCACCCATCGGGAGCTGCAGTACGAGCCGATCGGCGGCATGCAGGTCCAGATCATGCAGACCACCGAGCAGATGTCGGCGCTCGGCGTGCGCCAGTCCGTGCTGCTGCCCCGCCGGCCGGGGATGCCCCGCTCGCTGATGCTCGACCCGCGCACCCGGCTGGAACTGCTCACCCTGCCGGTGGCGCCGATTCCCACCCGTTCCAAGGGCTACATCGGGTTACTCGTCTCCTGGGGACTCGCCGTCGTCGTCGTCTGCGTCGGCAAGCGACTGCGCGGGACTCGTCGCCAGTACTCCCTGATCCACGTCCACTGCAGCGAGCTGCCCTGGACCTTCCTGTTCGCCGTGCTGGCCAGGCTGCTCCTGGGGCGGCCGCTGGTGCTCACCGTGCACTGCAGCGCCATCGCGACCTTCCATCCGGAGACGCCCCTCGGCTGGGTGCTGATCGGCCCGGCCCGGTTCTTCGAACGGCACGCCGTCCGGCGGGCCGACGCGGTGGTGGTGCTCACCGACCGGGTCCGGCGGGCCTACCTGGAGCGCGGCCTGACCGGGCCGGACCGGGTGCACGTGGTCACCGACGGCGTTCACCTGGCCGACTTCCAGCGCCCGGGGGCCGAAGCGCCGTCCGAACCGCCCTCGGAACCGCCGGTCGTGCTGTACTGCGGCCGGTTCGCTCCGGAGAAGGGATGGGCCGACTTCGTCGACGCCGCGGCCCTGATCGTCGCCAAGGGCGTCCCGGCCCGCTTCGTGATGTGCGGCGACGGCAACGAGCTGGAACGCTGCCGGGCCCGCGCACGCCGGCTCGGCATCGCCGATCGCATCGAACTGCCGGGTCATCTGGATCGCTCCCGCCTCCCCGACGTCGTCCGGGAGGCGGCCGTGGTCGTCATCCCGTCCCGGCACGAGGAGATGGGTGGCACGGTCATCGAGGCCATGGCGGCCGGCAGGCCGGTCGTGGTGACCGACGTCGGCGGACTGCCGACCGTGGTCGGCCACGGCATGGCCGGCATCATCGTGCCTCCCTGCGATCCCCCGGCCCTGGCCGAGGCGGTCGCGGAGCTGCTCGACTCGCCGCAGCGGTGCGCCCGGCTCGGTGCGGCCGGGGCGCACCGGGCGCGCCAGTTCGACCAGGAGTCGGTCACGCGCCGCCTGCTCGACGTCTACCGGCTCGTCCTCGCCCACAGCCGCGGATGAGCGCGTTCATCCATCCCCCGGACGAGGACTTCCTCGGCCGGTTCGTCGCGCGCAACCCGTGGCTGGGCGCACGGCAGGCGCTGCTGGCGCGGTGGCTGGACGATCCGACGGACCGCGAGGAGATCGCTGCCCGCCTGGCTGTCCCGCTCGGACGACTGCTGTACTCGTTCAACGACACCGCCCCGCTGCAGGAGCCGGTCCGCTTCGGCTACCGGCGCACCGGCTACGCCGTCGTCGGCATGGCGGGGGTGTGCGACGACATCGTGGGCGGGCGCTTTCCCCGCTTCGGCAGCCCGGTGACGCTGCGCTGCTTCCTCGACCCCCCGGGGCTGCTGCCCCGGGGGATGCTGGAGGCCGCCGACTGGAACTTCATGGACGCCGGCCGGGACGGCTTCCTCGGCTACTGCTACGGCGTCCGGCACGGGGACACCCTCTACCTGGCCGGCCTGCAAAGTGACCTGGCCGCCCGTTACGCCTATCTCTTCCAGGCCCACGGCGGGCGGACCCACGTGCGGGTCGGCGAGGAGGTGGTGCACGGCGACACCACGGCACTGGCGGCCCGGTGGGGATCGCACGTGCCGCTGTTACGGCGGACCTTCCAGCGCTACTGGATCGACGTCCTGCTCGCCGGGGTACTGGCCTGGTCGGTGCAGGACGGCGGGCTGGACGCCGTCGGCGTGCTGCGGTTTCCGCTGACCGAGGCGGAGGGACGGTCGGGACATCTGGTGCACCGGGTGTACCGGGATCTCCCGGACCGACTCGGCTGTTCCCCCCGCACGGTGGTGGTCGGCGCCCGGCGGCATCCGTACCAGGTCGCCCGTCTGGAGCAGGTGGCGGACTACCTCGGCGACCGGTTCGCCGCGGTCACGCTCGGCCCGACCAGTTCCCCGATCGGGACGCGACCGGTGGCGTAGCGCTCCGCGAGGAGCCGATGGGCCACCCGTAGCGCGAGCGCCTGGATGGTCAGCGTCGGATTGACCCCGCCGGGGAACGGCAACAGGCCGCCGTCGGCTACGAAGACGTTGTCCGCGTCGTGCAGGCGGCCGTCGGGCCCGGTCACGCTGGTGGCCGGGTCCTCACCCATGCGGCAGGTGCCGTGCAGGTGCCCGCTGCCGAGCGCCCACCCGGACGCCTCCCGCACGATGACGTCGCAGCCGGCGGCCCGCAGCAGCGCCTCGCCCTGCCCGAGCATGTACTCGGAGCGGGCGAGGTCGCGCGGATGGGCCTGGTAGTCCATCAGGACGTCGGGCACGCCGTGGGCGTCGGTCCCCGGCCCCAGCCGGACCCGGTTGCCCGGTTGGGGTTCGTCCGGTACCAGCGCCTCGATCCGCAGCAGGTGTTCGGTGTCCCGTAACCGGTAGGTCCGCTCGGGCCGGTTCTCGTAGAGCAGGCCACCCAGCCCGCCCGGCGCCGCCGGGTCCTGGTAGAGGTCGGTCACGCAGCAGGTGGAGATGGGTCCCAGGCCCATCAGCCGGCTGCGGGCGGGCGCCGAGGTCGGCTCGTGGCAGTACCCGACCAGATATTCACCGATCTTGAAGCAGAGCCCCCGGCCGACCATGTCGTGTGAGTTGCCCAGCCCGGCCGGATGCCGCACGGTGGTCGAACGCAGCAGCAGCGCGGCAGTCTGCACGGCGTTCGCGCACAGCACGAAGTGCCGGGCCCGCAGGACGACGCGCTCGCCGTCCGGCATCCGGACGCACCGCAACGCGGTGGCGTCGCGACGCGCGTCCCCGAGCAGGGCCTCCGCCTTCAGCCCGGTGAACAGGCGTGCGCCCGCGGCCATCGCCGGCCGCAGGAAGCGGTCCAGCGCGTCCCCCTTGGCGTGGATCGGGCAGCGCCGTGAGATGCAGGGGGCATCCGCGGCGCACACCGGGCGACCGCGGTACTCGATGCTGTTGACGCCCAGGGGGGTGGGAAACGGTGCCCAGCCCATGGACCTCGCGGCCTCCGTCAGCCGCCGCCCCTCCGCCGTGGTGGCCACCGGGGGCAGCGGATACGGCCTGGACCGGACCGGCAGGCTGGGGTCGCCGTCCGCGACACCCGCGACGCCGATCAGATCCTCGACGGCGTCGTAGTAGTCCGTCAGCTCCGCCGGCTCAAGCGGCCAGCGCAGCGGCAGGTCGGCCCGGCCCAGAACGGTCTCCGGGTCGAAGTCGAGCGGGCGGTGGCGGAACAGGACCCCCCCGAAGAACAGCGTGCCGCCACCCACGTTGCAGGTCGTCCAGGGTGAGCCCACCTTGGCCCAGGTGCCGTTCTCCTGCCGCACCCAGGCGGACTCCCCCGCGGCCAGCACGTCGTCGTAGCTGTCCTCGTCCGTGACGAACCCACCCTGCTCCACCACGGCCACCGACAGCCCGGCCCGGGCGAGCAGCCAGGCGACGACCGAACCCGCCGCCCCGCTGCCCACCACGCAGATGTCGTACTCGTCCGCCAGCTCCTGCGGGGTGGGAGCCGGTCGGTAGCCCGGTGGGACCATGCCTCGCCTCATGCCCGAGCCGCGCCGAGCGGGTCCTTCCGCTCGCTGGCGGACGGCGGGGCACCCGACATGGCGCCGACCGGCTGGGCCTCGCGGGTGTCGGGGTGCTCGGGATCGAGCATGGGCAGGTTGTAGGCGAAGATCTTGCCGGTGCGGAGCTGGATGCGGCTCCACTCGTCCGGGTAGCGCTGCGGGAAGATCGAACGCCGCTGACGGGTGGCTCCCGCCAGCAGTCGCTGCTGCTTCCTCGGGGGCGCCGCGGGCGGCGCCGCTCGGAAGTCCTGCTCGCACAGGTCGATCAGCGCCCGGGTGTCCGCCCTGATCCCGTCGGCCAGGTCACGCGCCGCGTCGCTGGCGCTGCTACCGGACTCCCTGGCCTGCCAGTAACGCAGCACCCGCAGGCCGTGACCGAGCATGCCGGTGTTGATGCCGCCGCTGGTCAGGTGGTGGGAGTTGCCGAAGGAGTCACCGGCCACGACCGCGTTCGCGGCCACCAGGGCGTCGAGCCCGATCCGCTCCGTCACGGTGAAGAGCTTGGGGCCGTAGGAGAGCTGGTTGTACTCGATGGCCCGGCGTGGGATCTCCGTCAGCTGTGCCGTCTGGTCCAGGAAGTAGCGCCGGAGCAGGAACTGATGCCCGGCGAAGTAGGGCTTGGAGTCCTTCGGCGTCCCGGCCGGGACCAGGCCGGCCTGGATCGGGTCGAACGTCTTGTACGGCGGGACCTCCAGCATCGTCCAGCCGATCTGCGCGTCCTCCTCGTGCCCCACGCACCGCTGGTGGACCCAGTACTCGTTGCCCGCCTGGTCGAACTCCGACGCGCGACGGACACGGATCCGGTCGGCGAGGTAGATGTCGACGTTGCCGACCAGGAAGTCGGTCTCGGCCGGCACAGGGCCCCGCCCGTCGCCCCGGTCCACGCACACCGTCTCCTGACGGAATCCCAGCCGGGCCGCGTCCGGGCTGTCCAGCCCCTCGGCAATCATGATCAGCCCGGGGGTGCCGAGGTCGACCGTCTCGCTGTACGGCACCCGCACACGGCGGAAGGCACCCCGGTAGTCCAGCTCGCGCACGGCCTCGACCCGGACCCGCACCCGGCCGTCCGCCGTGCGCTCGAAGCCCCGTTCCGCGACCGGGGTCCGGCGCAGCGCCGAGGGCAGCCACCGGCGCTCGCGGTCGGAGGACTCCGACGTGGCGACCCGGTGGTAGGGCAGGACGCGCACCCGCGGCAGGGCTTCGCCCCGGTCCCGGTCGATCTGTTCCAGCCCCTCCAGGTACCGGCGGAGCATGACGAGCAGTTCCTCGGCCCCGACCTGGAACATCGACTGGCTGCCCAGCACGTCCGAGAGGTCGTGCTCCAACGCCGCGGGGTCGAGCCCCTCCGGGCCCTCCAGGGGGTCGAGGACGTTGATCTCACGATGCGCCCGGCCCTCCCGGTAGCGGTCGTCGATGGTCTCGTAGTGCCGGGCGAGACCGCCGATGTGCGCGTCCGACTCGAAGCCGGTCACCACCTCGTCGCCCCGCACGGATCCTGCCCTGGTGTGCCGGGAGAAGAAGCAGTCGGCCAGTCTGAACGGCCGGCCGTCGCCGAGGCGCGGCAGCAGATCCTCGCCGTACCGCTCCAGCATCATCGAATCGATCATCGCGAGGTGGTGGTAGATCTCCTCGCGCATCGTCCAGCGCATCACCGACACGTAGGGCGAGCCGCGCAGTTCCACTCCCACTGCACGCCTGCCCATGGCCACCGACCAGAGCATGGCCATCATGTTGGTTCCGCCCAGGCCCAGAGCCAGGAAATCCGGGTCGGACAGGCCGGTGTGGTCCTGGGTCAGACGCTGCGAGGCCCGGGCCCGGTCGAGGGTCTTCGGTACGCTCGTCGGCACCGCCGGCCTGAGGAACAGCACCGTCAGCACCAGCGCGACCAGGCTGGCCCCGCTCCCGATCCAGAAGGCCAGGTGATATCCGCCGGTCAGGGCCTCGGCGTGCGTGCTCCCCCGCGAGACGAGCGTCGTGGTGCGGTCGGCGGCCACGGTCGCCAGGACGGCCAGGCCGATCGCCGGTCCGACCTGCTGGGTGGTGTTGACAAGCCCGGAGCGCAGTCCCCGGTCGGCGGCGGTGGCATCGGCCATCACCATGGTCAGGGAGGACGGGTACCCGAGGCCGGCGCCGGCGCCCAGAAGCACCATGGCGGGCAGGACGTCGCGCCAGTAGTCACCGTCCGCCGGAGCAACGGCCAGCAGGGCGAGGCCCGCGGTGATGAGCAGGAGGCCGGGCACCAGCACGGTCTTGGGGTCGATCTTCTCCATCAGTCGCGGCGTCGCCTTGAGGGAGATCACGGCCACCATGAGGGCGGTGGGCAGGAAGGCCAGCCCGACCTCCATGGCGCTGAGCCCCAGCACCTGGCGCAGGTATAGGGCCCCGAGGAAGAACATGCCGCCCATGCCGGCGATCATCAGCGCCTGCACCACGTTGGCCCAGGCGACGTTCCGCGCCCGGAAGATCGACAACGGGACGAGCGGATTGCGGGCCGTCCGCTGCCGCACGACGAAGGCCGCCAGCAGGGCTGCGCTGATCCCCACCAGCGCCCAGGTCAGCGGTGTCGCGCCGTCGGCGAAGCGCACGATCGTGTAGACCGTGAGCATCAGTCCGCTCGTGATCAGCAGGACGCCCGGGACGTCGATGCTGCGGTCGTCGAGCACCTCTCGTTCGTCGTCCACCAGCCGCGCGCCGAGCGGCAGGACCAGCAGGCCCAACGGAACGTTGATGAAGAAGGTCCAGTGCCAGCTCAGCGCCTCGGTGATCCAGGCCCCGAGCAGCAGCCCCAGGGCGGCACCGGCGGAGGAGACGAACGCGTACAGGCCGATCGCCTTGGCCTGCTCGATCGCGTTGGGGAAGGTGGAGACGACCAGACCGAGCACGACAGCCGCCGCCAGCGCACCCCCCACCCCCTGAACGAAACGGGCGGCGACCAGCGTCTCCGGGTTCTGGGCCAGGCCGCAGACGAGGGAGGCCGGCGTGAACAGCGCGATTCCGGCGAGGAACATCCGCTTGGCGCCGACCAGGTCGCCCAGCCGTCCGGCGAACAGGAGCAGTCCGCCGAACGGGATCAGATAGGCGTTCACCACCCACGAGAGCCCGGCGGCGGAGAACCCCAGGTCCTGGCCGATGGAGGGCAGGGCCACGTTCACGATGGAGGTGTCGATCACGATGGCGAGGGCGCCGGTGCAGAGCACCAGCAGGGCCCACTGCCGTTCACGCAGGCTGCGGTAGCGGCTCACGATCAGGCGCCGCGACTGGACGGTCTCGTTCAGGCTCCCGAACGAGTCGCCCTTCGGCTGGAAGATGCTCACTGAGCTGCCACCTCGGCCATCGCACCGTCCATCCCGCCCATGGCACCGCCCGGCTGGACCATGCAACCGCCCATCCCGGCCCCCATCCCGGCCGTAGCACCGTCCTGCTGGGCGTCGGCAGGATCAGGCAGCCCACCACCGCCGCGCACGACCGGGTGGGTCATCGGGATCGGGGGCAGGGCCAGGGCGTGCATCCGCCCGCTGCGCACCAGCAACCGGCGCCAGTCCGACGGGTCGAGCGGCACCAGGGTGTGCCGGTGACGGCGGGTGGCGTCGATCGTGGTCGCCCGGGCGGACGACCGGTGTCCGCCGGCCGCCTCGATCGTGGCGATCCGTTCGGAGCCGAAGTTGATCGGCAGGGCGGTGCTGAACTCCTGCGCGCTCACCGCGAACCAGTCGTCGGTGTCCTGCTTGATGCCGTCGGCCAGGCCGCGTATGGCCTGCTCGTGGGGCACTCCGGCGTCCCGGGCCTCCCAGTACAGCTTGACGCGGTGCCCGTGACCGATCATGCCCGTGATGGCGCCGCCGCTGGTGAGGAAATGGCCGTTGCCGAAGGTGTCCCCGGCGACGACCCCGTTGGCCGCGACCTGGGCGTCCACCCCGGCCCGCTCGACCAGGCTGAACAGCTTCGGACCGTACGGCATCTGGATCCTCTCCAGTTCCGACACCGGCATCTCGCAGATCTGCGAGACCTGGTCCAGGTAGAACTCCCGCATCAGGTGCTGCACGCCGGCCCGGTACTGCTTGGACTTGCGGTAGGTACCGGGCGGCACCAGGCCGGACAGGATCGGGTCGAACGTCTTGTAGTCGGGAACCTGCACCAGGATCCAGCCGACCTCGGCGTCGTCCTCATGCCCCACCGCGATCTGCCGCACCCAGTACTCGTTGCCCTCCTTGTCGAAGTCGGAGGCGATCCTGCGCCGCAGCCGGCCGTCGACCAGCACCTCCAGCAGGCCGGCGAGGTAGTCGGCCTGCGCCACGACCGGCCCGCGGCCGTCGTGGTGGTCCACCAGCACGTCCTCCTGCCTGAAGCCTAGGCGGTCGGCGTCGGTGCTGTTGAAACCCTGCGCGATCATGAACAGCTCGGGAATCCCGATGTCGATCACCTTGCTGCCCGGCACCCGCACGCGGTGGAACCTGCCGTTGTAGTCCAGCTCCCTTACCTGCTCGATGCGGATGGACTTGCGACCGCCGGAGGCGTCCCCGAATCCCTCCTCGCGGCGCAGCCACTTCAGATAGCCCGCGTCGCTCCCGGTCCCGGTGGTGACCACCCGGTGGGACAGGAACAACCGCACCCGCGGCGTGACGCCCCGGGCCAGGTCCATCCGCTCGACCCCTTCGAGGTAGCGGCGCATCAGCACCATCACCTCGGAGGCCGCGCTCTGGAACGTGGAGGGCCCCTCCAGCGCCTCGAGGGTGCTGCGCCCCACCCGGGTGGGGTCGGGCCGGCGCGGGGGCTCCGGCGGCGTCAGCACGGTCACCGTGCGGTGCGGCTTCCCGTCCTTCCAACGGTCGTCGATGAACTCGGTGTGGAAGATCCGGCCGCCGATCCGCGCGGGCTCGCCGACCAGCGCGTCCAGGAATCCGCTGACCACCTCGTCGGCCGTGACGGCGCCGGCGGGCGTGTCCGGCCGGTAGAAGCACTCGGCCAGGATGAACAGGCTCCCGTCGCCCCGGCGGGGGATACCCGCCTCGCCGTAGCGCTCGAGCATCATCTGGTCGATCAGGCCGAGGTGGTGGTAAAGGTCCTCGCGAATGTTCCAGTGCACGCCCAGCGAGGGGTCACCCCGCA
Source organism: Frankia sp. CeCAU1 (assembly GCF_977971845.1). Taxonomy (NCBI): domain Bacteria; kingdom Bacillati; phylum Actinomycetota; class Actinomycetes; order Frankiales; family Frankiaceae; genus Frankia; species Frankia sp. CeCAU1. Next base: position 24,802 of record NZ_CDWWXA010000002.1, read on the forward strand.
GCTCGACGCCCACCACCCGCCGGCCCAGGGCCAGCGACCAGAGCATTCCCATCATGTTGGTGGCGCCCAGGCCGAGGGCCAGGAAGTCGGGATTGAGGACTCCGGTGGTGTCATCGGCCAGGCCCGTGTCCTGGACGGTCTCGTCCAGCCGGGCCCAGGCCTGCCGCCGGGGAACAAAAGAGTTCAGGACACGACGAACGTCCACGCCCATAATTCCTCCATGACAATCTGCCAGATCGAGGTTCAAGAGCGCGGAGCGCGCCTCCACGGACGGCCGACAGCCAGAAGGTCCGTGGAGCGTTTACCGCCAACCGGTCCGCCCCAGCCAACTTGGTCCCGACGGTACCTACGCCTCGAATCGAACGTCAAGGGCGCCGTCTTCTACGCGACACCGGGACCCTACCGATCCCGCCCGCCCACCAGGCTCTTTCAGCCGACGTTCGGGCCGGTGCCACCATGATGCCCGAGCGCATCAGTCCCGACCCGAGATGGTTGCAGGAGAAAAAATGGTGGACGTTTCGCTCCCCGCTGGCTACCGTGCCAAAGGAGAAGGACGTGCTTCGGGTGGACCGACGTGGGGGGGCAATGACACGGAGCGCCAATGACACGGGGGCCAAGAATGACGTGGGGGCCGATGTGGCCGGCGGCATCGCGATCTGGGACCGTTTCCCCCCGACCCAGAGAATGGTCATCAACTACACTCTGACCTGCAATCTTGCGTGCGATCACTGCATTGTGGAGTCGAATCCGACCCGCCGGGAGCGGCTGACCCTCGACGAGGTCCGGTCCGTACTCGAGCAGGGGCAGCGCACCGGGAAGCGACACGTCACCTTCAGCGGGGGCGAGGTCTTCCTCTACCCACAGGTCATGTGCCAGGCCATCGCCCACGGCGTCCGGCTCGGCTATGTCGTCGACGTGGAGTCCAACGCCTTCTGGGCCCGCAACCCCGCCCAGGCCGAGGCCAGACTGCGGCCCTTCGTCGAGGCCGGCATCCACGGCCTGTCCCTCAGCGCGGACGTCCACCACATGCGGTACTTCCCCGTGGAGCGACCGATCAACGCCGCCCGGGCGGCCCGGGCCAGCGGCCTGGCCACCGAGATCCAGTTCTGCACCTCGGCCGACGAACAGGCCGACGAGCAGATCAGGGCGGCCCTGATCGCGGCCGGCGAGCCGTTCGTGGTGCTCGAGCTGCTCGATCGGGGCCGCGCCCGGGAGATGCACCGGATCTGGCGGGGACGTCCGGTCACCGAGCTGCCCGACTGCGACGATCTGACCACCACCGTGCACGCCACCGGTGACGCCTATGCATGCTGCCAGCTCGACATCGGCGTCGACGACATGAAGCGGACGCCGGTGTTCCTGGGGCCCGTGCGCGGCCCGGGATCGGACCCGGCGGAGCAGGCCCGGCGGGAACGGCTCGTGCACGCCTTCCACGACCCGCAGTCCCCAGCCTACTTCCGGACCATGGTCGCCGAGGATCCGCAGTTCCAGGACCTCGCCGACGCGCGGTTCACCAACATCTGCGATTTCTGCCTGCGGGCCCTGAGCGACCCGGCCCGGGTGGCGGCCCTGGAACGGGTGCTCGCCCGGGCCGGACGGACCGCGTGCTGATCACACCGTCCCGGATCCGGGTGCCCGAGGACGTCCTGACCGGACTGCGGCAGCGGATCGCGCGGGTGCGCTGGCCGCAACCGGCCCCCGGCCCGGCCTGGTCCCAGGGCACCGACCTGGCGTTCCTCCAGGGAATGCTCGCCGACTGGGCCACCTTCGACTGGCGTGCGGCCGAGGAGAGAATCAACGGCGGGTACGACCAGTTCGTCGCCGAGGTGTCCGGGCTGCGGGTGCACTACGTCCATCATCGGGTGCCGGGGGCCGACGGTCCGCCGGTCATCCTGACCCACGGCTGGCCGAGCAGCTTCGTGGAGATGCTCCCGCTCGTCGACCGCCTGCGCGACCCCGCGGCGTACGGCATCGACGCTCCCGCGCGGGATGTCGTCGCCGTGTCCCTGCCCGGGTATCCCTTCTCCGAGCGTCCGGCCGGGGAACACACGCTGCGGGACACCGCGCGTGTCTGGCACGACCTGATGACCGGGCTCGGCTATCCCCGGTACCTGGCCGCGGGCAGCGACTTCGGTTCCGGGGTCAGCACCTTCCTGGCACTCGACCATCCCGACACGGTGGCCGGGCTGTACCTGACCGATCTCGAACTCGACCCCGTCCTGGACCCGGCCGTCGACCCGACACCGCTGTCCCCGGCCGAGCGTGCGTATCTGGACGCCGGCGAACGGTGGTCGCTGACCGAAGGCGGCTATCACGCGATCGCGTCCACCCGGCCCCAGACCCTCGCGTACGGGCTGACCGACTCGCCCGCCGGGCTGGCCGCATGGCTGCTGGAGAAGTGGCGTGCCTGGTCGGACTGCGCCGAAGGCCGGGTGCCCCGAGTGTCCCGGGAGTTCCTGCTGACCACGCTCACGCTCTACTGGGCCACCGGTTGCGTCGGGAGCACGCTGCGCGACTTCCACGACAACCGCCAGGTCCAGGAGGGCATGACGGTCGGTGACCGGGTCCTCGCCCCCACCGCGTTCGGGCGTTTCGGGAACGGCCTGGATGACCTTCGCCCGCCCCCGCCCGAGTTCGTCGGACGGCTGTGCCGCGTGGTGCGCTCCACGGTGCACGACGAGGGCGGGCACTTCCCCGCGGTGGAGGTTCCCGACCGGCTCGCCGCCGACATGCTCGCCTTCTTCGCCGAATGCTGACCCTCGGATCCCGCGCGGGGATGACCGGATGGCCCGGCCCGGCGGCCCGGCGCACCACCTTCCCGCGTCCGGACCGCGGCATCCTCCCACTACAGGCCGTGCAGTGACAGGCCGTGCAGTGACAGGCCGTGCAGTGACAGGCCGTGCAGTGACAGGACGTGCAGTGACAGGACGTGCAGCGCCTCCCGGCGGGCCTGGGCATCGGAGGGGTGGGGACGCCCGGTCGTGACGCTGTCCGGCGAACGTCCGTCGGGCAGCACCTTCCAGGGCGCCAGGTTGTGGAGACGGGAACTTCGTGTGAGCGGACGATCCCGCCGCCCCACACCCCCACCGCTCGCGCCCCGGGAGAGCCCGGGGCCGGGCTGGTCACCCGCGGCCGGGTGCCGGTGGCGGCCGTGGCCTCGTGACGGGTGCCGTATCCGCGGTCCGTTTTCATGGTCCGCCGCCGAACGGCCGACAGTAGTGTTCCGGGGATGGAACAGCGCGATCGTGACCTTCCGGACCTACCGTCGGCGCCGATCCCGCTGTCACCGTGAGCGACGGCGGTTCAGGCCGGTCGGATCCGCCGGATCCCGCGGACGGCGAGGCGGCTTCGGGGGTTCGGGGCACCCATCTGGTCAGCGCAGGCGCCGTCACGGCGCTGGTCGGGTTCGCGAGCACGGCCGTCGTGGTGCTGGCCGGGCTGCGGGCGGTCGGGGCGGACCCCGCGCAGGCAGCCTCGGGCCTGCTTGCCGTCACCGTCACCCAGGCGCTCGGGACGCTGTGGCTCAGCCGCCGGCACCGGATGCCGATCCTGCTCGCCTGGTCGACGCCGGGCGCGGCGCTACTCGCCTCGACCGGCGCGGTCGACGGTGGCTGGGCGGCGGCGGTCGGGGCCTTCGCGGTCTCGGCGGCCTGATCCTGCTGACCGCGCTGTGGCCCCGCCTCGGGACGCTCATCGCCGCGATCCCAGCGCCGATCGCGCAGGCGATGCTCGCCGGTGTCCTGCTCTCGCTGTGCCTCGTTCCCGTCCACGGGCTGGTGGACCATCCGGCGCTCGTCGCGCCGGAGGTCGTGGTGTGGCTGGTGCTGCTGCGGGTCGCGCCGCGCTGGGCGGTGCCGGCGGCGTTCGCCGCCGCGGTGGTGGCGGTCGGGATCTGGTTCGGCCGGCACGGCGGGCCCGACAGGCCGCTGCTGCCCCGGGTCGCGCTGACGGCACCGACGCTGAACTGGGCGTCGATGCTCTCGCTCGCGGTTCCGCTCTACGTCGTCACGATGGCCTCGCAGAACGTGCCGGGTGTCGCGGTGCTGTCCTCCTACGGGTATGCGGTCCCCTGGCGGGAGGCGATGACGGTGACCGGGGTCGGCACCGTTCTCGGCGCGTTCGCCGGCGGCCACGCGATCAACCTGGCCGCGATCACCGCGGCGCTCGCCGCGAGCCCCGACGCGCACCCCGACCCGCGACGACGCTGGGTCGTCGCCCACCTCGCCGCCTGGACCTTCCTCGCCCTCGCCCTGCTGTCCACGCTCCTGGTGACGGTCGCGGCCGCCGCCCCCACCGGCGTCACCACGGCCCTCGCGGGCCTCGCCCTCGTCGGCACACTCGCCTCGGCGCTGACGTCGGCCCTGGCCGACCCGGCCGAGCGGCAGGCCGCGGTCGTCACCTTCGTCGTCGCGGCCAGCGGCGTCACCCTCGCCCGCGTCGGCGCCGCCTTCTGGGCCCTCGCCGCCGGCCTCCTCGTCCGCGCCGCCCTGCGCCGCGGCCCCACCCCCGCCGGTGCCCCCGCGCAACGC